>PMLN01000347.1 GCA_003158885.1 Anaerolineae bacterium | reverse complement strand
GCGTTCCAACTGATTTCGGCAGTGTTGAACATTATAAAATCACATTAGGCAATCAGGATATGCTTTTAGCTTTGAACGAAAACTTTAGCGAGATGACCCCTTCAGGAGATTTTAAGTCTTTCTTACTTACACTCTTGATCGAACCTCCGGTCTTTGCGCTTATGGTATTCGTTTTGAAGAAAGAAAAGTTTCGTGATGTTTTTCGTTTCTTTCTATTGTCGCTATTCGCGAATATCATTTCTTATCCGATGTTTTGGATATTCTTTCCTTCAATTACAATCTACCACTACATAGGAACTGATGCATTTGGCGAATTGTGTTTGTTGATTGGGCTTGTTTTTTCTGTACTACTTTTTTCTTCAATGTATGTGGATAAAAATGAACAGAAAATTCGCATGGGAGCTGCATTTGTTTTTCTCCTATTCGCCTGCTTTTTGAATTTTCTGTTTGTTGGACTTCACTATGGAGTAACCACAGAACCATTTGCAACCAGTGGACTTTCGGCTCAACAAGCCGTGCTATTGATAGAAATTTGCGCAATTATTTACGAAGGCGCGTTTGTTTATTTTATGAGTCATAAGAGGATTTCGATTCTGCAGGCTTTCCTGATATGTTTTATCGCCAACGCTGCCAGTTATTTAATCGGATTAGCAGTCCTTTAGCAGAATAGCCCGGCTGTGAAGTAAGTTCGTAAAATCAATCCGATTATCAAACGTAACGGCATTTGATCCCAAGACAATAAACATTATCACGGTTTGTTTTTTGGCGACATTTTCTCCCATTCAGAGCAGCAAAGTAACCCTGAAAAGGTGTCCTTCTCCAAGAAACGGGTTCAAAATGCCTAAAAAAACGGGAACGTGCATCTCAATATTTAAACCGTGATAATGTCTAATATGAATATGGTTGGTATAGGAGTTAAAATGAGTTGGAACAGATTGGAATCCCAGGCGGCTGAGATCGCCGAATTTGGAAAAAAGCGTTTTCAAAGCAAGGTAGCTTATCTGGCCACGATCCGAAAAGATGGCTTGCCGCGCGTGCATCCGTTCACACCGATCATGGGGGATGGCCATTTGTTTGTTTTTATTGAATCCACATCCCCAAAAGGGCACGAACTGCGCCGCGACCCACGTTTTGCCATCCACTGTTCGGTGACCGATATGAGCGGAGAAAGCGGGGAATTTATTGTCACGGGCAGCGCCAAATTCATCGAAGACCCTGACTTGCGCGCCCTGGCGGTCAAAACATGCCCCGTATAAACCTGCGGAACGCTATGTCCTTTTTGAATTCGATATCGAAAGCGCCATGCTGACAGAATATATCGATGGAGAGGCCGTCCGCAAACGCTGGAAATACGCCGAATAATTTAGAGAACGCGGATGACACGGATTTGACGGATTCGCACAGATGACGAAAAAAAGAAACGGTTGAAGTTAGTGGTTTATAGGAGGAAGATTTTATGAGCAAGAAACAGATCTTCACAGTGGTCATCCAAAACGCGGGCGAAGGCGAATCGTTTAACCAAAAGAGAAGTAAACTTGACCGATCATAAGGAGCCTCGCATGGAAACCAAGGAATATATCAAGCAGGTTTACGATTACTGTTATTGGGCCAACAAACGTTACTTCGCGGTGGCCGAGGGTCTGAGCGAGGAGCAGCTTCACAAAATGCAGGGACACAGTTGGGGCGACATTCATGCCATGTTGGTCCATATGATGAGCAGTGAGTGGGTCTGGCTTCAGCGTTGGCACGGAACCTCGCCCAAAAGCCACCTGAACAAAAATGATTTCCCGACACTGGCATCCGTCAAGGAGCGCTGGAATAAGGTTGAGGCCGAGATGATGGCTCACATCGAATCGCAAACGGAAAAAAGCCTGCAAGCTGAGATCACCTACAGCAATTTCAACGGCGAGACGTTCCGCGTGCCGCTCTACCAGATGCTGATGCACGTGGCCAATCACGAGACGCATCATCGCGGCGAATTGGCGGCGATGTTCGCCTTGATGAATGTTCCGCACCCGGAAGAGGAAGTCATCCAGTACTTCCTGAATTCGAGCGGGCAGAAAAAGTTTTGAAGAAGTCTGACAAGTCTTATAAGTCTAAGAAGTCTTAAAAGTCTTACAGGTCAATGATTGACTTTTAGACTCGTGAGACCTGTAAGACCTTTTGGACTTGTTAGACTTACCCGAGGAGAATATGCACTCACGACGCGCACTACTTTACATGCCCGGTGACGATTGGAAGAAGATCACCAAAGCTCTTACGCTGGGGGTGGACTGCATTTGCATGGATATGGAAGACGGCGTGGCGGGCAACAAAAAAGCCGAAGCGCGCGCCATGATCGCAAAGGCTTTACGCGAATTGGATTTCGGCAAAAGCGAAAAATTGGCGCGCATCAATGCCGTCGGTTCGGGGATGGAGGAGGAGGATATCGAAGCCGTCCTGCCATTTCGTCCGGACGGCATTGTGATTCCCAAAATGGAGTCGCTGGAACAAATTCAATGGGCGCATGAGATCATCGAAGCCGCAGAATTGAAGCAGGGCTGGCCGCTGAACTCGATCCGCATCCTGGTGGATGTGGAAACTGCCAGGGGAATCTTGAACCTGAAGGAAATCGCCTCGCACCCGCGACTCGACGCATTGATCTTCGGCGGGGAGGATTTCGCGGCCTCGCTGGGTGCAACGCGCACGCGGGAGGCGCTGGAATTGCTCTACGCGCGCCAGGCTACCGTCACAGCGGCCGCGGCCTTCGGATTGCAAGCCATTGACATCGTCACGATTGATTTCAAAGATATAGAAGCCTTGAGAAAAGAATCGGAATTTGGCGCACAACTGGGATTTACCGGAAAGCAGATCATCCATCCGGCACAGGTTGAGCCGGTGCAAGCCGCCTTCACGCCGAACGAGGAAGCCATTGCGCAAGCCAAACGAATCGTAGAAACATTCGAAGCCAGTCAAAAGGAAGGCAAAGGCGCGTACGCCCTGGAAGGCAAGATGATNNGTTTTCCACGAAGGACACGAATTTCACGAAGCTTGGAACAAAAAGAAAATCCGTGGGATTCGCAAAATCTCGGATAAAATTTTCAAAACAGATCATACAAGAGCTTTGCGTGTTTCCTATATGTACGTTTAGGAGTTAATTTGCTTTCCATTCTATTAGGTCTTACATCCGCCATCAGTTGGGGCGCGGGCGATTTCACCGGAGGGTTGGCGTCGCGCAAAACCGGCGCGTATCGCGCCGTGTTCTATGGCGAAGCCGTTGGACTGGTACTTTTATTCGCCGTGGTGTTCACAACTCCACAACCGATGCCTGACTTTAACTCCATTGCGTTATCAATCCTGGCAGGCACGCTGGGCACTGTGGGCTTGATGCTGTTATATACGGCCATGGCGCAGGGCAAGATGAGCATCGCTGCGCCGGTTTCAGCCCTGTTGGCAGCGGCCCTGCCGGTCATCGTTGGAATGTTCACGGATGGTTTTCCCGGCTATCTCACGTTATTGGGATTTGGATTCGCACTGGCCGCCATCTGGCTGGTTTCACAAAGCGAAGGCGGCGTCAAAGACATCTTCACGCATCTTTCGGACCTGCGAATACCCCTGCTGGCGGGCGTTGGATTCGGCTTATACTTTGTCCTGATGCACGCGGCCACACGCGAGACAACTTTCTGGCCGATGGTGTATTCGCGCAGCGCTGGATTATTGACAATGGCTTTATTCATCCTCGTTCGACGCGATTCATTTGTCCCTGTCCGCTCCGCATGGCCCGTAATGATTTTGAACGGCATCCTGGATGTGGGTGGGAATCTGTTTTATATCCTGGCCGGACAAGCAGGCCGGCTGGATATTACAGCCGTGTTGAGTTCGTTGTTTCCCGGCTCAACGGTACTACTAGCCTGGATCATTTTGAAGGAACGCCTGACACGCACACAGTGGCTGGGCATTGCGTGTGCGTTGATGGCGATCATTCTTTTCACCATTTAAGGAGACTCGCATGATCGAAGTCCGCCCCGTCCAAACCAAACGCGAACGAAACATCTTCATGACTTTTCCATGGCGCATCTACAAACACGACCCGTTATGGATCCCGCCGATCTTATCCGAGCGCGAGAAAGCCATGGACCCCGCGCGCGGCCTGTTTTTCAAAGGTGGAGGCATCGCCGATCTCTATATAGCCTGGAAAGACGGCCAGCCGGTCGGAACGATCTCCTGCTCACAGGAAAAGGGCGGGCGCGAAAACATGTTCGGCTTCTTCGAGTGCATCGAAGATTACGCGGTGGCTGAAGCGCTATTCAAACAGGCGGAAGCCTGGGCGCGTGAACACCAACTCAGCATCCTGATCGGCACTTACAACCTGGACCGTGAGGACTGCCGCGGAATCCTGATCGAGGGCCGTGACCGTCCAGCTCCGCTGCTATGCGGTTACAACCCGCCGTATTACCCCGGCTTCTTTGAACGCTACGGTTTCGGCCTGGAGCATGATGATGGTCTGGCTTACGCCGTTGATCTGGATTTGAACAACCCCAAGATGCAAAGATTATCACGGCTGGCCGAACGGGTGCGCCAGCGGAAGAATTTCAAAATACGCGGCGCA
>PMLN01000210.1:4475-4672 GCA_003158885.1 Anaerolineae bacterium | reverse complement strand
TTGAAATCCATATCGCCGAGATGATCTTCCGTGCCTTGAATATCGGTCAGGATTTTATAGCGGCCGGTAGCCTGCCCTGCGACCGAAGGGAGTGTCGAAGGGTCGGTGACGAGGCCCATTGCCACGCCGGAGACGGGCGCCTTGATCGGTACACCCGCATCCATCAGAGCCAATGTTGAACCACAGACCGAACCCAT
>PMLN01000210.1:0-4434 GCA_003158885.1 Anaerolineae bacterium | reverse complement strand
CTGAACGGCGGGAAGTTGTAATGGTGTATGTAGCGTTTGGAGTCAATGGGGGACAGGTTATCGAGTTCCTGTGCTTCGCCCAGCGTTCCAAGTGTAGCGAAGGATAGAACCTGAGTCTCACCGCGTGTGAACAATCCGCTTCCGTGTGCGCGCGGCGAAACGCCAACTTCGCACCAGATCGGCCGGATCTCGGTCGGTGTGCGGCCATCGGGGCGTTTGCCCGTGCTCAAGATCCTTTCACGCACGATCTTATGTTCGGATTCGCTGAAGGCAGATTCAACATCACTTTTTGCGGGTGCATTTGCATCGCCTTCCACACATAGATCGGCGGCAACCTTCGCAAGCAGTTCATCCATGCCGCCGTAGAATTCTGCTTTGGAAAGCGGCTTGTCGAGCAGTTCGTTCATCGGAGTGTTGACACGCTCGAAGACTTGCTTGATCAGATCATCGTTTGCGGTCACAATGGTGACTGCGCGTTTCGGCTTGCCGACCTCAGCCGCCATCTTGAGTTGCAGTTCGATTAACGGCTGGATGGATTTGTGTCCAAGTTCCAAGGCGGCGACCATCACATCTTCGGGAATTTCGTCCGCGCCGCATTCGACCATGAGGATGGCATCTTTGGTTCCGGCAATTCTCAGGTCCAGATCGGATGCGTCCATTTCAGCAAAGGTTGGATTGATGATGAATTCGCCGTTCACGCGTCCAACCCGGACTGCGCCGATGGGTCCGGCCCAGGGAATATCCGAAATCATAATTGCGGCGGAGGCCGCGTTGATTGCCAGAATATCGAGCGGGTTCACGCCATCCGCTGAAAAGGAATACATGATCACTTGCACTTCATTCCGCATTCCATGCGCAAACAGCGGACGCAGCGGACGATCCGTGAGGCGGGATACGAGAATGGATTCCGTGGAGGCGCGGCCCTCGCGTCGGAAGAAGGAGCCGGGGATTTTTCCGCCGGCGTACATGCGCTCTTCAAAATCCACGGAGAGCGGAAAAAAGTCGATGCCTTCCCGCACGCCGCCCATCGTCGCCGCCGCGAAGATGATGGCATCGTTGATGCCAACGGTGACAGCGCCGCCCGCCTGTGCAGCTAATTTTCCGGTTTCAAATGTAACGGTGCGAGTACCGACCGTGGCCGAGTAGCGTTTTGTTTCGGGTTTCATAAGTTTCTCCTGTTGGGGCAGGAAACCATCCCGCCCTGATTATTCCGCCTGGTCAGGGACTGAAGAGCGGGGACAACTTTGTTATTCACGCTATTCAATTCCTGACTGCGGTTTGTTTAATTCAGACCCTAAGGGTTTCTAAAACCCTTAGGGTCTGGGTAGGTCCGGGTCTTTCTATTTGTGGCGCAGGCTCAAGCTTTCGGTGATCGCCAGATAACGCGGGTACTCGGACTTTCGCAAGTACGCCAACAGGCGGCGGCGCTGCCCAACCAGTTTGAGCAATCCACGCCGGCAGGACTGATCGTGTCTGTTTGTTTTCAAGTGCTCGTTCAACTGTTGGATACGGCCGGTAATAACTGCGATCTGAACTTCGGGTGAGCCGGTGTCCGTATCATGACGATGATAATCCGTGATCAGTTTGGTTTTGACTTCCTTGGCCAATGGCATGACGTATGCTTCCTTTCTTTAGAATATGGCGGCCGGGATGCCGCACAGCAGGTCTCCATGCCCGCAGCCGTATAAACCGCAGGACAGGACCAGTCATGGGCGGGGATTATACCAGAGAAATTGTCGGATTTAAAACGCGCTCTGCGGGGGGATGCCAAATTCCGAAGCTGCACTGCCTGCCGCCGCCCTCTCGAAGGATACCGGGAGGCTTGGAATGGATTTATCCCGCTCGCCAGATCCAGTTGCCAAAGCGAACCTTCGACCTTTTAGACCTGTCAGACCTGTTAGACCTATTAGACCTGTCAGACCTTTTAGACTTGTCTTAACATCGCTTGGAAATGATAAGATTGTAAAAATCGTTTATCATCGTTGGCAACGAGGTGTCTCATGAAGAAAATCGCTCTGATCTCCATTTTAGTGTTAATGCTCCTGGCTTGCTCGGTTTCGGATGTAACGAACATCTTATCTCCCTTGTTTACGCCCACGCCTGCACCTTTGGCGACGAGCACGGTTTACCTTACCCCCAGCGATACGCCGACCATCACGGCCACGCTTCCCACTCCAACCTTTACCCTAACGCCCACCCTGATCGGCGGTGGCTTTACGGCGACTTCCTCACTGACAGAATCTCCCACTGCTGCATTCATTAGTACAGTCAGCGTGGGAACTCCACCGCTCACGCCTCAGTATACTGGCTTTTCGATGGTGCAAGTCTCCGGAAATATAATCCGGTGGGGAGGCTGTGAACCTTCCTCTCTCACATTCACGGCTCGTGTCCTCAATCCAGTCAAAGTGACCAGCGTTACGCTTTGGATTCGTTTGAATAGTCCGTCTACCGGCGAATCTACCAAATGGGAAACCGGTGCGATTATGAACGGCGACAGCACGGGCACTTACACATATATTCTTGGGCTTAAAAACATATCGCATTACGATGAATATCCCAATGCCTGGCTTCAATATCAGATAACTACAAATCTTAAGGATGTAAGGACGGAGCCATATTTGAATAGTATTATGATATCAAAGTGTTGATGGAATGGATTTTCCTGAACAACTGATCCAGCGATTAAGAACATCGAAACGCGTCACTGCCTTGACCGGGGCCGGGGTTTCGCAGGAGAGCGGACTCCGCACCTTTCGTGATACCCAAACCGGTTTGTGGGCGCAATACAAACCGGAAGACCTGGCCTCCCCCCAGGCTTTTGAACGCGATCCAAAGCTGATTTGGGACTGGTATGCCTGGCGGCGCGCAGCGGTCAAAGCCGTGCGGCCCAATGCCGGACATTACGCCTTGGCTGAAATGGCGCGGCATATTTCCGATTTCACTCTTATCACTCAAAATGTGGATGGTNNGATGGCGTGAATGTGCCGCGCTGTTCCTCCTGCGGCGGAATGCTCAGGCCGCATGTGGTTTGGTTTGGCGAGCCTTTGCCGCGTCCTGAACTGGAAACCGCGATCGAAGCCTCACGAAAATGCCAGATGTTCTTCTCCATCGGCACTTCAGGTGTGGTCCAACCTGCCGCCGCCTTGGCCTATGCCGCGCATAATCGCGGCGCGGTGGTTATTGAAATTAACGCTGAGGCCACGCCGCTTACGCCAAAAGCTGATTATTTCTTTCAGGGAAGATCGGGGGAAATATTGCCAGAACTGGTCAGGACGGTTTGGAATCTGTGAGATGAGTTGGAGACGAAGGATGGATTCGTTGACCATCCATCGTCTCATGGAAAACTGATACGGATTATTTGACCTCTTGCAAAAGTCCAATAGTAGAAGGACGATGCTCCTAAAATCAGGAATCTTTTTCCCTTCGTGCCCTTTGTGTACTTTGTGTTTAAGCTTCTCTCTTCAGAATAAGATTCCAGATACTACTTATGCAAGAAGTCTATTATATTTTCAAGATGGCGCCGGCGCGCGGCGGGAGCTTTAATTGAATGTTTTCTGAATCGGCCTTGAATTCCGCTTGTCCAAAAAGTAATTTGCCTTTTCTTTGGTTTGCAGTTTCTTTATTCAGTGGTACGTTGCTCGCCGTCTCAGCCGCATTCAACGCCACGAGAATGGTTTCGCTTTCCGATGCGCGTTGGAAGACATAGACTCCGTCTGCCGCGTAAAGTTTCTTATAACTTCCCTCGCCGCGCAGGGCCGGATGCGCCTTTCGCAATGCAATGAGTTCTTTGACAAAGTTGCGTAGATCGTGATTCCATTTTGACTCATCCCATGGGAAAGGCTGTCGGCATTCAGGATCTTGCCGTCCGTAGAGTCCGATTTCATCGCCGTAGAAAAGGCAGGGTGCGCCCGGATAGGTGAACAGGAATGTCAGGGCCAGTTTGAGGCTGTTGAGGTCATGCCCGGCACAGGTCAGGAAGCGGGGCGTGTCGTGGCTGTCCAATAGATTAAGCTGCACGCGTGTCACATCCGGATGATACATTCCCAGGATCGAATCAATCTGGTTGCCGAATTCGTTCGCATCCATGTGCCGGACTTTTCCCTGATACCCGCCCGCCTTTAATGTTTCGTTCAGATCAAGATGCTTGCCCGTGAAAAAACCGAGGCACGCTGCGGTGACCATGTAATTCATGCTGGCGTCGAATTGATCGCCTTGCAGCCAGCGGCGCGCATCCAGCCAGATCTCGCCCACGATATAGGCTTCGGGGTTGATGGCGCGCACGCGTCGGCGGAACTCACGCCAGAAAGCATCATCGTCAATTTCGCCCGGCACATCCAGCCGCCAGCCGTCAATGCCGAACTTGACCCAATATTCGGCCACGTTGAAAATAAATTCGCGCACCGCGGGCGTTTGGGTGTTGAATTTTGGCAGCGC
>PMLN01000342.1 GCA_003158885.1 Anaerolineae bacterium | reverse complement strand
CGCCCTGATTTCTTTGCAGATCCTCTTATGCGTCAGGCCATTGCCATGTGTCTCGACCGGCAAAAGGTTGTAGATACTGTTTTGTTTGGGTTGTCCTCTGTTCCAGCCAGTTTTGTATCCTCAGACCATCCTCTCTATGCCGGTGATCTTCCCGGTTACAAGTTTGATGTCACTGCCGGTTCCCAGTTGCTCGAACAGGCTGGCTGGAAATATGTTGCCGGTGACACCTCCTCGGTACGGCACGCGGTTTCGGTCAGTGGGGTGGCAGGCGGTACTCCCCTGATTCTGGATTACCTGACCACACAGTCTGCCCAGCGTCAGCAGATAATGGATATCCTTTCCAAATCGCTCGCACAGTGTGGCATCGGTATCAATGTGCGCTATGAATCGCAGCAGGACCTTTATGCGCCTGGTCCCAATGGCCCGCTCTTTGGCCGCGGTTTCGATCTTGCAGAGTACGCCCTCAGCACCCCCGCCATCGAACCTTCCTGCGGCTGGTTCACGAGCGGCGAGATTCCCAACGAACTGAATCATTGGGTGGGTGTGAATTTGAGTGGATATAGCAATCCGGGTTTCGATACCGCCTGCCATGCTGCCCAATCGTCACTGCCGGGCGAACAAGCTTATGCGGATTCTTATCACCAGGCTCAGTCCATCTTTGCCAGCGACCTGCCTGCCATTCCGCTGTTTTTCCGTCTCAGTGTGGCTGCCGCCCGCGCCGATTTGTGTCACTTCGATCTCGATGCGACTGCCAATCCCATGTGGAACATCGAAGCCTTTGACGAAGGGCAGGCTTGCAAGAAATGAACCGTGTGCGACTCTCAGCCGCCGCGGCGCTTTTGATTTTTTTGTTTGCTTCCTGCGGTACGAAACCTTCGGACCAGCCGGCTCCTGCGGCGGCCACTGCGGTGACCATTATTCCCTCGCCCGCGCCGACCGCGACTTCCATCCCGCATGCTTCCGATATTCGCTTTGCATTGATTGGAACTATAACTCCGGTGAATGTCTGGACCTTGTTTGATGCGAATGGCTATTCGTATAATAATTACGCGCTGATGTCCTCGTACTGGCCGCGCTTGTATCAGCTTTCGATCCCGGATCGTGCTTTTGAAACGATGGCTGCCGGTGGAATGCCCTCGCCCGTCCAGCAGGAGGGAAGTTTTTATACGGCCACGGTTCCGCTTCGCTCCGATTTGAAGTGGACGGATGGAAAACCCTTCACGGCGGATGATGTTGCCTTTACGGTCAATACGGTTCTATCATTCCAGCTTGGTTTTGACTGGCACGATTTTTACAACCCTGATTTCATTGACCATGCCGAAGCATTGGATTCGCATACGGTCAAGTTCTATTTAAAAAAGCAGCCAAATGTCGGTGTCTGGCAATATGGCGCCTTGCAGGGCCCGATTGTCCAGGAAGCCTATTGGGAATCGAAAGTCGCTGGTTCTGCCGCGCTGTTGCCTCCGAAAGACCTTCTTTCACAGGTCTCTTCACTGATGGCCCAAGCCAGGGAGATACAATCGAAGATCGATGAGTTGAATGCAATCCTGGCGAGCTTGTCCCCAACCGGTGGCGATTACTCGCAAACCATGACTGATGTCAAAAACCGGCAGGCGGATTTGAATCAAGCCAATACCGCTCTTGCCAAAATCCAATCGCAATATGACACCGCCCTGGATGCCGCCCGCCAATCGCTGTATGCGCTGGATGGTCAGGAAGAACCGACCCTCGGCGATTGGATGCCTGCCGGTCAGCAAAGTGGCGTTTGGGTCAATAAGGGTAATCCGGCGCATCCGTTTAATGAGCCGTATTTTGATAACGCGTTTTACAAAACTTATGCCGGCGAAGAGGATGCCCTGAACGCCTTTCAAAGGAAGGACGTGGATGAAATTCTTGAGTCCGGCGGGCTGTCGCTGAGTGCGCATGCAACGATCGGTAATTCCTTTCCGCTCATGGAGAGCCCCGGTAATGATTTGTCTTTTCTTGTGTTCAATGATTCAAACCCGCTTCTTGGTGATCCGGCCTTTCGTCGGGCTTTGGCGTGTGCGATGGATCCTAAATCCATGCTGGGCCGCTTGGGAGATGGGGTTCAGGAATTGACGTTTTTTGTCGCGCCGGCTGAAAAACCCTGGGATAATCCGGATTCAGTGCTGCCATGTAATGGTCTTGATTCAACGTCACGTTTGGCGCAGGCGGTTCAGATTCTCAAAGCCGCCGGTTATAAATGGCAGGTTTCGCCTTCGCAAAACGCGCATGGTTTGGGATTCATCCTTCCGAACGGTGGGGCTGTTCCTGCAATTAACCTCTTGGTTGCATCCTCCAATGACTTTGAAGTAAATTCGGCAAATTTCATTAATCAGAAATTGTCCCTGGTTGGCATTCAACTCGTGGTGCAGTCTGTGGTCCCTGAAAGACTTCGCTATGCGGTTTTTAGCAGTCATCAATATGATCTGGCGATCCTCGGCTGGCGTGTCAGCGAATATCCCGGTTATTTATGTGATTGGTTCGCGGATGGGAATCCCTTTGGGGTTCACAGTAATTACCTTCAGTCTTCTTGCGAAGCGCTGAATTCGACCGGCGATCTGGCCACCGCGCAGCAGGATGTATTTGGCATTCAATCCACTCTTGTGCTTGATCTCCCCTTCATTCCTTTATATTCAAACACTACCTACGATGGTTATCGAGACATCCGGTATCCATTCACGGGAGTGCAGGGTGGCTTGAGCGGGATTTACGGTGCGCCTTCCCTGGCGATTCCCGCTCCATAAACATAAATATTTGCTATAATCAATCAATTCCGTTTAAGGAGCTGGCCTGTGGCTAGGACCGATAAAAAACCTTTGCTGGAAGTTAAAAACCTCAAGACCCATTTCTTTACCGAGGATGGAGTGGTTCACGCTGTGGATGGAGTGGACTTCGTTGTTTATCCCGGCGAGATCCTTGGGTTGGTGGGTGAGTCTGGGTGCGGCAAGAGTGTGACATCGCTCTCGGTGATGCGCTTGATCTCGCCGCCGGGCAAGATACTGGAAGGTGAAATCTTGTTGGATGGCACCGACCTGTTGACTTTATCGGAAAGCGAGATGATGAAAGTGCGCGGCAACCGCATCTCGATGATCTTTCAACAGCCGCAGACCGCGCTGAATCCGGTCTTCAAAGTGGGGGATCAAATCGCCGAGGTGTTGAGCATCCATCAGGATTTTGGCAAGGAGGCGGGTCGCCAGCGTGCCGTGGAACTGTTGAAGATGGTGGGCATCCCTGAAGCCGAACGCCGCGCCGAATCTTATCCTCATGAGCTTTCGGGCGGCATGGCCCAGCGTGTGATGATCGCCATGGCGCTGGCTTGTGTGCCCGAACTTTTGCTTGCCGATGAACCGACCACGGCTTTGGATGTGACCATCCAGGCGCAGATCCTCGACCTCGTGCTGGAGATGCGCAAAAACCTGGGTACCTCCGTTATTTTGATTACACATGATCTCGGCGTCATTGCCGAGATGGCGGAACGCGTGGCTGTGATGTATGCGGGCGAGATCGTGGAGCAGGCTGAATCAACGGAACTCTTTGACAATCCTCTCCATCCTTATACACAGGGCTTGATCGGCTCCATCCCCGTTCTGGGCAAGATCAAGGAACGGCTGAATGTGATTCCCGGCAGTGTTCCCAATCTGGTCGATCCGAAGCCGGGCTGCCGCTTTGCGCCGCGCTGTGCGGCGCGTGTTAAATATGGACTTAAGATTTGCGGCGACTTGGATCCTCGGTTGGAGGATGTCAAGCCAGATCATCTTGTCCGTTGCTGGCTGTATCAAAACGCGGATGGCCATCAGGCGCCGCTGAGAGCGCGCTAATTGCGCCCACGGAGTATTCAATGACCGAAAATTCTTTAAACTCGGATTTGATCCAGGTTAAGTCGCTGAAAAAATATTTTCCGGTGCGGGCCGGCGTGATGCAGCGCGTGGTGGCGAATGTTCAGGCTGTGGATGATGTCAGTTTCACGATAAAAAGCGGTGAGACGCTGGGCATGGTGGGTGAATCAGGCTGTGGCAAAACGACGATTGGCCGCACCATGCTCAGGCTGATCGAACCGACGGCCGGTTCTGTGATCTATAACGGCATAGATATATTCAAGCTGAAGTCCAGGGAAATGAAACCGATCCGCCGTGATATGCAGATCATTTTCCAGGACCCCTATGCCTCATTGGATCCGCGTGTGCCGATTGGCGAATCAGTGATGGAAGGATTGCATATTCATCACATTGGCACCGCGAAAGAGCGCGTCGAACTGATGCAGGAGACTCTCAAGAAAGTGGGATTGGAGGAATACCATTCCCGCCGCTTCCCTCATGAGTTCTCCGGCGGCCAGCGCCAGCGTATCGGGATTGCGCGTGCGTTGGCCTTGCGCCCCAAATTCATCATTTGCGATGAACCGGTTTCCGCGCTGGATGTGTCCATTCAATCCCAGGTGCTGAACATCTTGAAGGATCTGCAAAAGGAATTCGGCCTGACGTACCTTTTCATCGCCCATAACCTCAGCGTGGTGGAACATATCTCCGACCGTGTGGCTGTGATGTATCTGGGCAAAATGGTTGAACTGGCTGACCGGGATGAGTTATATCGCGACCCTAAGCATCCTTATACGCTCGCGCTCATGTCGGCCATCCCCGTTCCCGATCCGAAGATGAAACGCAATCGGTTGATCCTCAAGGGGGATGTGCCCAGCCCCCTCCATCCCCCAAGCGGATGCCGCTTCCACCCGCGCTGTCCCATCGTGGAAAAGATCTGCTCGGAACAGGAGCCTGAATTCCGCGAGGTTAAACCAAATCATTGGGCGGCCTGCTGGATGGTTAAATAGATTTTGGGAAATAGATGAAACATAGAATTCTCCTCGTTGACGACCAGCGCGATATTTTGCGCCTTTTGCATTCCACGCTGGACACCTTGAAGAACAGTGATCTTCAAATTTTCGAGTCGCCTTCCGGGGAGGAAGCCCTGCTCGAAGCGAGTCGTCAACACATCGATTTGTTGGTTGCCGATTATAAATTGCCCGGTATGAGCGGCATTGAATTGATCCATAAGATCCGCGCCCGCCAGCCGGAAGTGAAGGTGATTTTGATTTCGGGGATGACCGATCGTAAGTCTCGCGATGAAATGTTGAATGCCGGTGCGGTGGCTTTGTTCGATAAGCCAATTCCCCTGGCGGATTTTCTGGATGTGGTGGAACGCAGCCTGGAACTGGTCAGCACTATCTTTCCTTCTAAATCAGGTTCGGTGAAGGAGGAAGCCAGGCGCGCGCGCCTCTCGGATTTGCTCGCGAACTTTCGCCAGGACCTCAATGCCCATGCGGTATTTCTTCTGAACGAGCGCGGAACGGTGTTGGTTCGCGCCGGCGCCTTGTCTGACAGCAGTATGGAGTACTCGCTGTTTACCGCATTGACCGCCATTTTCAACGCCGGCTTGAAAGTTGCCGGCTACACTCACCAGGAAGCGTTTGACCAGCACTTCGCATTTAGCGGTGGTAATGAGGATCTTCTGCTGATGCCCATCACGGGCGCTTATGTTTTGATGTTGGCAGGCGAAAAATTGGCCGGCTTGGAAAATGTTCAGGATACCCTGCGTGCCCTGCTGGCCCTGCGCAATGAGGTGGAACGCTCCCTGCGGTCCATGGGTGTTACCTCTGAGTTGAAGGAGCCGCCCGCGCCTCAGGCAGGGTCTCCGATTAAGAAAAAAGGGAAGGCCGGTGAATTATTGCCGGCGGGTGAATTATTGCCGGCGGATGAATTATTGCCGGCGGTTCCGCCTGCTCCGGAAATGGAGGCGTTGCTCAAGGATGCCTCCAAACAAAAGGGCAAACAACAGGAGATCGACGATTTCTGGAACAAAGCCGCGCAGCAGAATGCCGGGAAATCGAATAATCCCCAGGTCATCTCTTATGAGGAGGCCCGCAAGATGGGCTTGACGCCCGATACGAAAAAATAATGTGATACAATTTCCCGCGCTTTTCATTGGGGCGTGGTGCAAGGGCAGCACACCAGCCTTTGGAGCTGTGGATCTTGGTTCGAATCCAGGCGCCCCAGTCTATCTCCAACCCGCGCAGGCGGGAATTTTTCTCTAGGCGCTCGAACCATGGGTGCGGGCAGGCTTGCGCGAGCAGGCCTGTTTTATTTTTAGGAGTGTGATATGAAAACTACTGCTGTCCTCCTGGCCGCTGGCCAGGGCGCTCGCATGAAATCGGGTCTTCCTAAAATGCTTCATCCCATTTGTGGCCGGCCGATGTTGTCTCATTCTCTCGCCTCGGCGATGCAGGCCAGTGATGAGCCGTCGGTGGTGGTGGTGGGTCATGAGGCGGGTCAGGTGCGGGCTGCGATTTCCGGCGATGTTCGATTCGTGATCCAGGATCCGCAGCTTGGCACCGGTCACGCCGTCATGCAGGCGGAGTCCCTGCTCAAAGGCAAAACGGATTACGTGCTGGTAACGTATGGCGATATGCCTTTGCTTCAGGCCTCCACATTGGAGCGGCTCGTTGAGACCCAGAAGGCAAATCGCGGCCCGCTGACCATGCTGACCGTCATCGCCGCGGATCCGCGCGGCTTTGGCCGCGTCCTGCGCAAAAGCGATGGCGCCGTCGCCGCGATCGTCGAGGAATACGCGGCCTCGCCCGAACAATTGAAAGTCAATGAATTGAATGTCGGCGCTTATTGTTTCAAGGCGGATTGGTTGTGGGCTGCCTTGCATCGCATCAAGGTCTCGCCCAAGGGCGAGTATTATCTGACGGATACCGCAGAGCTGGCAGTCCGGGATGGTTTGGCAATTCAAGCGGTGGTTTGCGATGATCTCATTGAGACGATCGGCATCAACACGCGTGTGCATCTGGCCGAGGCCGAATCTGCCATGCGGGCGCGCATCAACCGCACACATATGCTGAACGGCGTGACCCTCATGGACCCGGCTGTGACGTATATCGAGGCTGGTGTTAAGATCGGAAGAGATACCGTCATCTTGCCGAATACCTATATTCGGGGAGCAACGGAGATCGGTGAGCGCAATCAGATCGGCCCCAATTCACATCTTCTGGATTCAAAGATCGGGAATGATTGCACGGTCTTTATGTCCATCATGGAAGGCGCCGTGCTGGAGGATGATGTCGATATCGGGCCGTTTGCTCGCCTGCGGAAGGGCGCCCATTTGGCTAAGCATGTCCACATGGGCAACTTTGGTGAGGTAAAGGATTCGTATCTTGCCGAGGGTGTCAAGATGGGACATTTTTCGTATATCGGCAATGCCACCATTGGCAGGCACACCAATATCGGCGCGGGGACGATCACCTGTAACTTCGATGGCGTGAATAAAAACCCGACTGAGATCGGCGAGGATGTTTTCATCGGCTCCGATTCGATGCTGGTCGCGCCGGTGAAGATCGGGGATCGCGCCAAAACGGGCGCGGGCGCGGTGGTCACCAGGGATATCCCTGCCGATATGCTTGCCGTGGGTGTGCCGGCGCGTGCCATCAAGAAGCTGGAGAGAAAAAAGGAAGAATAACTACAAGGACCACGGAGCATTTGATATGGCCTTCTCAAATTCATGGTGAATTCATGTTTTTTCGTTTTTTTCAATTTCTAGGGTTTCAGGAAAAAAGAAATCTTCGCGCTCTTTGCGGGCTTCGCGGTTCGTTCTCTGATTTTGGGAAAGCCATGGAGTATTTGGGAAGGTTTTGTGTGCTTCGCGATTTCCTTGGTGGAAAAGGTTGTTATGACTCTTACTGAACAGGAAAAGCAATCTTTGATCGATCTTGCCAACGAAGCGCGCCGCCGTGCGTATGCGCCTTATTCCCATTATGCGGTCGGCGCGGCCTTGCGGACGAAGAGCGGGCGTCTTTACACGGGCGTCAACGTGGAGAACGCCGCCTATCCGACCACGATTTGTGCGGAACGCGTGGCGGTCTTCAAGGCCGTTTCGGAGGGCGAGCACGAGTTCGAGGTCATTGCCGTTGTCACCGATAACGGAGGCTCGCCGTGTGGTTCATGCCGTCAGGTACTGGCTGAGTTTGGCCTGGATACCCTTGTGTTGATTGCCGATGGGCGCGGCCGGCTCATCAAACAGACCTCGGTAAAGGAATTGCTTCCCGAAGCATTTACGCCCAAGGATTTAAAAATATAAGCCCGTAAACGATATTCATCTCTCTCACATCGTCTATCGTCTATCGAATATCGAATATCGAATTACCAATTACCAATATCTGATCTTATGCCCCGTCCCGAACATTCCCTGCGCGTGGAAGCGGTGGTGCTTCGCCATTCCGATTATGGCGAGGCTGACCGCATCTTGACTCTCTACGCGCGCCAGCTTGGCAAGACGCGCGCCATTGTCAAAGGTGCGCGCAAGCTCACCTCGCGCAAAGCCGGGCATCTTGAACCCTTTACGCACGTCAAACTTCAACTCGCCGCCGGCCGCGACCTGTTCATCGTGTCTCAGGCCGATACGGTGGATGCCTATTTGCCCCTGCGCGAGAA
>PMLN01000253.1 GCA_003158885.1 Anaerolineae bacterium | reverse complement strand
TATGCGCCCAAAGGGCAGTATTCTCTGCCATACACCTGCAAGTGATATTATAAGTTGAAGGTTGCAGGTTGGCAAGTTGGAGAAGTTAAAGTTGAAAAGTTGAAAAGTTGAAGGTTGACAAGTTGGAGAGGTTGAAGGTTGGCACATGGTTTTATCAAAGTCGAAAAAATCTTAACGCGAATGTCGCGAATTGGCGAATTTCACGAATTTTCTGGGGTCTTATTCGCGTTATTTGTCTATTCGCGGAATTCGCATTCCAAATCTGTCCTTCTGTGTAGCTACTCTGGTAAAGCAATAGTTGAAGGTTGCGGGTTGGGAAGTTGAAGGTTACACTTGCGACGAATTTTCAGATGGAGAAACCATGAGAATCGTACGTTATCAAATGCAAAATGAAGCCGCCAAATATGGGTGGCTGTTGGACGACAAGATCGGCGAGATCGAAGGCGACCCTTTCGGAGCGTACCGGCGTGCAGAGGCTAAAACGCCCCTGGCCGATGTGAAACTGCTGGCGCCATCCAAGCCGAGCAAGATCGTGTGTGTGGGACGCAATTACGTGGAACACGCCAAGGAACTTGGAAACGAAGTCCCCAAAATCCCGCTGATCTTCCTAAAGCCTCCGTCTTCGATCATCAATCCGGGTGAGACGATATTCCTGCCGCCGCAATCGAAACAGGTGGAGCATGAAGGGGAATTGGTGGCGGTGATCGGCCAGCGCGGCCGCAACATTACCACGGAGGACGCGAAGAGTTTTGTCTATGGGTATACGGTGGGCAACGATGTCACCGCCCGCGACCTGCAGAAGACGGACGATCAATGGACGCGCGCCAAGGGCTTCGACACCTTCTGCCCGTTCGGCCCATGGATCGATACCGACTTCGACATCTCGGACGCGGTCATCACCTGCAAGGTCAGCGGCGAGCCGCGCCAGATGGCCTCGACGCGGGATATGGTCTTCGGTGTGCCAACCTTGATCGCATATATTTCATCGGTGATGACGCTCGAGCCGGGCGATATCATTTTCACCGGCACGCCCTCCGGAGTTGGCAAGCTGGAAGACGGCAATGAAGTGGTCGTGGAGATCGAAGGCTTGGGAACCCTGAAGAACTTAGTAAAAACAGAAAAATAAAGATGGTTCATGGGTCATGGAGAATGGACGATGATCCATGAGCTACCGAGGTTATATGCAGGCTTTTGAGTTGCTCGATATCATCAAACAGCAATCGAGAAGCGGGAAACCTTATTTTGAGTTCCTGCGCATCCCCGATTTGAGCATGGGAGTCTACCAACTGCTGGTGGGCGATACCGACATCCAATCGCCGCACACGGAAGATGAAGTCTATTATGTGGTGGAAGGCAAGGCCAAAATCAAAGTGGCGGATGAAGACCGCAACGTGCGCGCTGGCTCCGTGATTTATGTGGCAAAGAATGTATCACATCGCTTCCATTCGATTGAGGAGGACTTAATTTCGCTGGTGTTCACTTCGACAGGCGCAGTGTAAGCTTTTGCACCGGCGGAGTATTCAAACCAGTAGTCCCCCTGGATCATGTGTAATTGAATCATATCGAAACAGTCCTGCGTGGCGTTTGGGACGCCGTTATTAACTTCAAGGATTTCCGCCCAACCCTGAGCAGACGTGGATCTACTGAAAGAATTCGCGGTGACTATCCGATCCACACAAAGGGGGCCGAAACGGAAGTCGTCACTCCACCATCGCTAAATACAATCGCAAAACTCAATTGATCAGGAATTAATCCTTACTTAATCAAAACCTTCCAAAGCTAAATATTTTACTTGTACTGTTTTACGCGATTCTTACAATCGCTTCATTTATATTTCATATAAATGTGTAATAATTTAAGACGAGGAAAACCATGAAAAAGAAATTCACTGCACCTCTCATTATCCTATGGGCAGCTTCCCTGTCATGCAGCTTACTGACCAGCAGCCTGCCCCAGTTAACTTCACCCACCGAAGTTTCCCCAAGCGCCTCACCCATCCATATCTATCCACCCGTGACAGCCCTGCCGGCTTCCACAACCGAAACTGTGGTCTATCCATCAAGGACACCTGTGCCTGCAACGCAGGAATTTACAGTACTGCCAACTTCACCATCAATCCCGTATCCGCCCGGCGGAGGGACAAAACTTGCCGGCCATACCAGCAAGATCGAAAGAAACATTGTTTACTGCACAACCGATAATGTCAATCTACAGCTTGATCTGTATTTTCCAAAATCCTTCCGCGGACCAATGCCGGCTGTTATATACGTACATGGCGGCGGATGGATCACAGGCGATAAGAGCATCGGCGAGGGTGAAACCGAATACTCTGCCCTGCTGGACGCGGGTTTTATTATCGGCTCAGTGAATTATCGGCTCGCGCCGGAATATCAATTTCCTGCGATGATCGAGGATGTAAAATGCGCCATTCGTTTTTTACGCGCTAACGCCGCCACCTACAGCATCAATCCAGGAAAGATCGGCGCGTTGGGTGCGAGCGCGGGTGGGCACCTGGTCAGCCTACTTGGCGTAACGGATCCGAGTGCGGGCTTCGATGTCGGTCAAGATCTGGATCAGTCCAGCCGGGTGCAGGCTGTTGTAGATATGTTTGGCCCGGAAGATCTGACAACCAATTTCCCAAAAGTGGATATGAACCTGCTTGCCACTGTCTTCGGCTCTTTCAGCCTCGCCCTAGGCAGCCCGGTTACCTATATCACACCCGATGATCCGCCTTTTTTGATTTTGCAGGGCGATGCGGACAAGGTCGTCCCGCTCAGCCAGTCACAGGAGTTTTATAACAAGCTGACTGCGGCAGGCATCCCCGCGCAACTTGTCATCGTTCATAACGGGTCGCACGGGCTTGGCGCGCCGAACGAATCGCCATCGCTCTCCGAACTGATTAGCATGATCGTGCAGTTCTTTGAAGCAACTCTCAAGTGATTTGTAAATAGACTTCGGCTTAACTTCAGACATGAATTCGGACACCTGATTTTCCAGCCGCCGATTTCACGGGTTTCACAGAAAAGGTAACGATGGAAGTTACCATAAGCCTGTGAAATCCGTGAAAAAGAATGAAGATGCCAGAGCATGAGGCCGAACTTCAGACCTCCGAGATATTGTATGATTGCGGCGGGCTCCGTGATCCATGGGGCGAAGAATGTTGGTTCAAGCAGGTCAAAAGAATGGCAGAAGTCGAAGTCATCGATATTTTTCCCGATTTTCTCCTATGGTGGGCCAGAGCCCATGAGAAACCCATCGACGATCAAATTGATGGCTGGGCCAACGAGTATTTGTCATGCTTGCCAGAACTTCTGGAAAAGCAAATCGGCAATTATGCCGAACAAAACCTTGATTGGAGACAGGTTGCGATTGAAAGGATTTTTCCGTTTTTAGACGAACGATTAAGTATCATGCAGGAAGCACGGAAGAATCTGATGGAAGCCTGCTCCTCCATGTATTCAAAGGCTCAACAAGTTTTTAATTTCGATGCGGACATAGTATTTATCATCCACGTCGGCATTGGTTGCGGTGCAGGCTGGGCGACAACCTTCCGCAGCAAGCCGGCGATCCTATTTGGGTTGGAAAATATCGCCGAATGTGGATGGAGCGACGCCGGCGCAATTCGCGGTTTAGTCGCTCATGAATTAGGTCACATTATTCATTATCACTGGCGCGCCCAAAACAAGAAACTACCGGGCGAAGGTGCCTGGTGGCAGCTCTATGAAGAAGGCTTTGCGCAACGCTGTGAAACCTTGATCAATGAGCCAAATGTATGCCATCAAGCAGCTGCGGACGTTAACTGGCTGGAGTGGTGCCAGAGTCATAAAAACCGGCTGGCGGCTGAGTTTTTAGAAGCCGCGAATCATGGTGGGACTGTAACTTCATTCTTCGGCTCATGGTTTGCAATCGAGGGCAAAAGCGAAACCGGCTATTTCCTGGGCTGTGAAATGATCAGGGAATTAGAAAAGGAATACAGTTTGCGGGAGATTGCCCTGCTGGATGATGTCGATACATGCTTCAGGACAATCCTGGAACGGATGAAAAAGACGGACTGACCGAATACCCATCTACAAAAGTTCCCCGTTCCAGAACATTATTTTCCCAAATCCAAAATCAGCCAACCCCTGCTCAAAAATCTTTTCTGCAGGTTGATCGAATATCCAGATTGCGCCAAGGCCTGCGCAGAAGCTTCAAACCATTGGCGCAGTCCATAGACCTTGGCGGAGATTGTTCCGGCCGCGGCACGTTTCCAGGCGGCAAAAAAATCATAGATCGGTTCGCCCGGCAGAACATGATGAATATAATTCTTGGGCAGGATGGTTTGGAACTCCTCCACATCCAACCCCGCGCGAAAGTTGGTGCTGAAGACCAGCGCTTCCATGCTCCATGATCCATTCCCCAACCTCCGTGCCACATTCGCAGACCAAATCCTGCCAAACGGATCGGAGGTGCCTTCGATCATCAAGCCGCCGGGCAGAACATATTGAGCGAGTCTTTCGTAGGCGGGAATGAAATCCTTTTCCTCGTATTGACGAAGGACATTGAAGGCCCGGATCAATCGCACGTTTTCACCTGCCCCCAAAGGCAAATTAAATCCCCCAAGACGAAAGAAAGTCGTGTCATCCGCATAAGGAAGCGCGGCATCCACGCGTTCCTTGTCAATTTCGACGCCTAAAATTTTCAAGGACGGATTCGCGCGGCGAAAGCGCAGCGCAGATTCGAGCGTGGTGCGTGCGTCGAAGCCATAGCCGAGATCCACAAAGAGGGAATCAACGAACAAGCCATCGGTCCGCGAAAGGAGCGATGGCTCATAAAGCAGAACGAAGTTATCGACGCGGCGGAGTCGATTCGAGGCGGTCTTGCCGCGCGTCGGCTGGCCTTCCGGTCGCTTTGAAACGAATCGGGAACGAATCATAAAAATGTAGGGGCAGGTCTCAGACCTGCCCCTACGGGTTTTGAATTAATCGCCGGATGCGCTTTCGCCGATCTCCATCCATTGCGAGGAGGCGCCATTGCTGGTTGCATCCTTGAACCGATCAGGCGTGAAGCCCGTCCCGGCCGGGATGAGCTTGCCAATAATCACGTTCTCCTTCAACCCATACAGAGGATCGGTGGTCGAACCGATGGCTGCGCCGGCCAGTACTTTGATCGTGTGCTGGAAGGAGGAGGCGGAGAGGAACGAGTCCGTCGAAAGCGAGGCTTTTGTCACACCGAGCAAAGTTTCAAGGAGCTTGGCGGGTTGTTTGCCTTCGGAAAGCAACTGCTCGTTCAACCTGCGAAGTTCCTGGCGATCCACCGCATCGCCGGGCAGATACTTGCTGTCGCCCGGGCGGGAAACCGCGACCTTGCTCATCATCTTGCGGATGATGACCTCGAAATGTTTATCGTGAATGTTCTGTCCCTGTGAGCGGTAGACTTTTTGGATTTCGCTCAACAGATACATTTGTGCGGCTTCGCGTCCCTGAATGCGGAGAACGCGATGAGGATTGAGCGAGCCCTCGGTCAACGGATGACCAGCCTCGACGTGATCGCCTTCCTTCACCAGCAAANNCGACGTGGAAGGAATGTCATACGTCTTTTCTTCACGCTGTTCGTACGACACCGTGACCTTATGATCCTTCTTCTCCACCGCGACCCTGCCGCCATGCTGGGCAACCACAGTAGCCTTCTCCTTGGTGGCCAGCACATCGCCCGTCTTGACTTCCGCCTCGTCGGCAACGGCATATTTCCATTCTTCGGGAACGGCATATTCATCGTGAACCATCTCGGCGTGCTCGACGTGGACTTCGCGCAAATCGGCAAATTTATCCGATTGAACGACGCGTACCACGCCTTCAATTTCGGCCACAATGGCCTCGCCTTTCGGCTGCTTGCGGGCCTCGAAAAGTTCCTCCACGCGCGGCAGACCGGTGGTGATATCTGCACCGCCAGCGACCACACCGCCGGTATGGAAGGTGCGCAAGGTCAACTGCGTGCCTGGTTCGCCGATGGACTGGGCGGCAACGATGCCGACTGCGGCACCCAGATCCACCATATCGCCGCGGCCCAGATCAAGCCCATAACACTTGGCACAGATGCCATGCTGGAGTTCACACGTCAGGGGCGAGCGGACTTTGACTTCCGCAATACCGGAAGCAGAAATCTTGCGTGCCAGATCGTGATCAATCACATCGTCGCGCTCGGCAATGACCTCGCCGGTCTTTGGGTCAATGACACGCTCGGCCAGCATGCGACTGTAAAGCCGGCTGGCTAACGATTGACCCGCAACATCATCCGCGCGGCGGATATAGATGCCTTCCGGGGTGTTGCAGTCATGCTCGTTGATGATGATGTCCTGCGCAATATCCACAAGACGGCGCGTGAGGTAACCGGCGTCGGCGGTACGAAGGGCGGTATCCGCCAAACCTTTGCGCGCACCATGCGTGGAGATGAAGTATTCGAGGGCGGTGAGTCCTTCGCGGAAGTTGGAGCGAATGGGCAGCGGAATAATGCGCCCGGATGGGTCGGCCATGAGGCCACGCATCCCAGCTAACTGTGAGACGGTCGAGAAACCACCTTTGGTCGCGCCGGAGGCGGCCATGACGGAAAGATTGCCATCGGGATCCATGTGTTTCTTAACTGCATCGGCCACATGGTCGGTGGTAACCTGCCAGATCTCAATCACGCGTTCGTTCTGTTCCTGCTCGGTCAACAAGCCGCGGCGGAAATCGCGTTCCACGACTTCAACCTGTTTTTGCGCTTCGGCGAGGATCTCTTTTCGTTCCGGGGGAATGGAAATGTCCGCCACGGCCAGCGTGATGCCAGAGCGCATGGCGAATTCAAAGCCCATTGCTTTAATCTTATCCGCCACCTCGGTGGTTGGATCGCGCCCGCACAACTCATATACATCCGCGATCAAATCCTTCACGCCGCCTTTATCGAGCTTCTCGTTCGTGAACTGAACTTCGGGAGGCAGGATGCGATTGAAAAGCGCGCGCCCTATCGTTGTCTCAATGAGACGCGTTTCAGCCTGGGGCAAACGGTCGCCCTTATCGTTGTACCAGGTTGCCATCTTCAATTTGATCCTGGTATGCACTTCCACCTGGCCCAGTTGGTAGGCAAGTTCCACCTCGTCCATATCGGCGAAGGCGCGGCCATCGCCTCTGTGGGCACTCTTCTGCTCCATGGTGAGATAGTAGACACCCAGCACCATGTCTTTCGAAGGAGAAATGATCGGCTCGCCATCGGCAGGCTTGAGAAGATTCTTGGAAGCCAGCATCAGCTCGCGCGCTTCCTGCACGGCTTTTTGAGAAAGAGGCACATGCACAGCCATTTGGTCGCCATCGAAGTCGGCGTTGAATGCGGTGGTGACAAGGGGGTGAAGTTGAATGGCCGAACCTTCAATGAGGATGGGTTCAAAGGCCTGGATACCGAGGCGGTGCAGAGTGGGAGCGCGGTTAAGAAGCACCGGGCGGTCCTTGATCACATCTTCGAGCGCCTCCCAAACTTCAGGGCGGTTGCGCTCAATCAAGCGGCGGGCACCTTTGACATTCGCGGCGTACCCATTCTGGACGAGGCGCGCGATCACGAACGGGCGGTAAAGTTCCAAAGCCATGGTCTTCGGCAAACCGCACTGATAAAGCTTGAGCTGCGGGCCGACGACGATCACAGAACGGCCGGAATAATCCACGCGCTTGCCGAGTAAATTGCGGCGGAAGCGGCCTTTCTTGCCTTTGAGCATGTCGCTCAGGGATTTAAGTTCGCGGCGGCCGCGGCGGGAAAGCGCCTTGCCGCGCTGGGAATTATCAATCAGGCTGTCCACCGCTTCCTGCAACATGCGNNGTTGCGGTTGATCACGCGGCGGTATAAATCGTTCAGATCGGAGGTGGCGAAACGTCCGCCATCGAGTTGAACCATCGGGCGCAGGTCAGGAGGAATGACCGGCAGAACGGTCAGGATCATCCATTCAGGGCGATTGCCGGAACGGCGGAAGGCTTCCACAACCTTCAAGCGGGTGGTCGCTTTCTTACGTTTCTGCTTCGACTTTGTAGTGCGAACTTCCTTCCAAAGTTCTTCGGCCAGCTTATCGAGATCGAGCCGCTCCAGAATATCGTAGAAGGCTTCGGCGCCCATATCCGCGCGGAATACCTGTCCCCAACGTCCTTTAAGCTCACGGTAGCGCACTTCGCTGATGAAGGTGAAGGGACGAAGCTCCATCAATTCGTCGCGCTGGCGCGAGGACTGATTGGCCGAGACCGAGGTTTGATCTTCCAACTGCGAACGCAGGGCTTCCATCTTCAAGTCCGCATCGGCCTTGACGCGGCCGGATTCCATCTTAAGATCTTCGAGTTCCCTGGCGCGCCTGTCCTTTAGTTCATTCTCAAGCGCTTCCAGTTTCTTCTGAACGATCTTTTGAACCTGGCTGATATGCTTGCTTGCAACCTTATCGTTCGCATCCAGGATTTTTTCGCCGGTCAATTCGAAGACGATCTCCTTTTTGGCGGGCTGGCCCATTTGATCCTGCAGAACCTTCTCCAGTTTTTGGCCTTCCCGGATGACCGGATCCAACTGCTCGGCAATGGTTTCGTCATATCCCTGTTCAAGGACGGACTTCTTCTGATTGAGTTCACTCAAGCGGTGATCGCGCCTGGTCTTGATCTCAGCAATCTTGGCGTTGACACCGGCGGCTTGTTCGCGCTCGGAAACGGAGATCTCATCCTCGAGGCGTTGAAGGGCCTTTTTGCGGGCTTCTTCATCCACATAAGTCACGATGTATTGGGCAAAATAAAGCACGCGGTCCAGNNTTGCGGCGTGAAATATCGAGCAACATTCCCAATTGGGAAGGGATGCGGCGCGTATACCAAATATGCGCCACAGGGGTCGCCAGCGCAATGTGTCCCATGCGCTCACGGCGGACTGCGGAGCGCGTCACTTCGACCCCGCATTTTTCGCATATGATGCCTTTGTAGCGTGGATTCTTGTATTTTCCGCAGTAACACTGCCAGTCACGAGTGGGGCCAAAAATGGCCTCACAGAACAATCCATCTTTCTCCGGGCGAAGACGGCGATAGTTGATCGTTTCCGGTTTTAGTACTTCACCGTATGACCATGACAGAATGGTTTGGGGGGATGCCAAGCTGATGCGAAGTGCAGTTAATCCTTTAGTTTCCACTTTCTCTCCTCGTTGCAAAATACGAAGCTTAATGGATGCCTTTATTTAGCGTGTAGTCGGCATGAACGAGAGACAAACAAAGGCAAGCGCTTCGAGACTTTTCTTCTCAAGCGCTTGCTGTTTCCTAGTCAATTTTTACACTCTACAAAATTGATTATAAACGGAATCACCCTGGAGTCAAGGCGACAATCTTAAAAATATTTAAGATTTGACCGCCCGGTTCCGGTAAAAGTATTCGTTGGATGCGGTTTGGCTCAAAGCAAGGATGAATACAATCCCGACGAAAGCGAAAATCTTTTTCATCTTTATCCCTCGCACCCAAAAGCTGATCGAACGAATGTAATTACATTTGGATTTATTTTATGCCAAGATAAGGAACCTGGCAAAAGTTTACGATTTAGCCGCACGGTTTCGATACAGCCGCGCATTCGGAACAGCCAGCATTTTCGAGACATCGACCGGGATGGCGATAAAGTCCGCGATGGCCTGGCAGTAATTCTCCGGCCCGGACATCATTTTGTTGTAATCCACGTACATTACTTCCATATTGGGCTGCCTGGCGAGCCAGTATTTGATGGCGGCCAAATGCTTTTGGAATTGCTCCTGCATTTCCGCATCGTCGATCGCCGACTTCTCGTTCCGGTTCGCAAGCATCTTCTGCTGGGAAGCCAATATCTCGTGCGACTCCCGTTCCATAAAGATTATTTTGTAATGATAGCCCGCGGGAAGATGCTCAAGCAAGGCAGAGATGATCTTTACAGCTTTATGGCCGGCATCGGCAAGCCACTGGCCCTGACCATCGGGCAGTTTCTTTACGAGTTCGAATTCATAATACCCGTTGGGATTATCATCATCCGCAGAGCGGATTGCATCGGTCAAGATCGGGATGCCGCCTTCTGCCAGCATCTTCATCATCATCGAAGTCCCGGAACGGGGCAGGCCGGAAACTACGATAACCGCCCCGCCTTTATTGGGTTGGGCAGGCTTGGTACGAAATATGTTTTTTAACACAGGGATCTTAATACCTTCCTTGAGACGATATCAACGCTATGATTTATAAGGCGCGTTTACCGCGTCGAGTTTGGCGAGGAGTTCATCCCGCATGGCTTTGGCGACCGGCAGGGTATCGGAATATAAGTTTTTCAATTCCTCGGGGTCGTTCTGCAAATCATAAAGTTCAAACTGGTCCGCATGGGAATAGCCCCTGTAAAAGATCAGCTTGTAATTGCCTTTGCGCATGGCAATACTTAGCCTGGAAAGCTTTGAAATGGCGGGATTCTTCAAGGCATACAGGGTGAAAATACTTCTATCGGGCAATTCCTTTCCACCCATCAGCGGGAGGAGTTCGCCCTCGCGCCAGTCAGGGATCGGATTCCCCGCCAGGTGCGCAAGAGTGGGCGCCACATCCACGCTAATGGTCGGAGAATACACATCCTGCCTTGACTTTTGTCCCGGAGACGAAATCATAAGCGGGACCCGGATGCCGGCTTCATAGAGCAGAGGAGAAACATGCCCGCGCTCGCCTCTCTCGAACAACTCACCATGATCCGAGGTAACCACCACATAGCTGTTCTCGAAAATGCCCTTGCTTTCAAGAAAATCCAACAGTCTGCCGAACTCGTTATCCAGGCTGGCAATGTATTCATCATAAGCGCGCCTGAAACGATATAACGCCTTGGGCGACCAATGATCTCCGAGCGGGTGAATTGGTTTTTCAACCTGGCTCCAGCCATCGTCAAACTTAAGGTAAAACTGTTTCGTGGGATTATACGGATCGTGGGGAGGAAAGAGATGGAAGTAAGCCAGGGAGGCCGGCTTTAATCCATCAATGGTTGAAATCAAGCCATCGAAAACGGCCGGCAATCGGAAATAGATGGGATAGTCATTTAATTGCGGCAAACCGTTTGGATAGCCGCCTTGATTGGTTTGAACGACTGCCCTGCGGAGAAAGATCCGTTCAAAGAGGCTGAATATAAGGGATTTCGGAGGAGTATCCCGTTTGAAGAGAAAATCATCGAAGGTGCGCTGGGTGGTCAGCAAATCCCGATTCAATTTTTCGCCCGCAAGATAATCAACCTGACTAAACGATCCGGCGGGTATCAGTTTATCTATGTCACCTTGAAACTGCGCAAAGAAATAATTCGGCCACAAATTTTGCGAGAAAGCCAACCGCTCAAACTGAGTGCCCACCAGCCGAAAAATATTCCGATCCGTAAGGCTGCGCGCAATCAAACCCGACTCGTTGATGGCGCGATGAGTCCAGGGATACAACCCGGTCAGCAGGGAGGCCGTGCCCGGAACCGTGAAGGAACCGGCAGAGTAATGAGCATTATAAACAGTGGCCCGTTCAGCAAACCTTGCCAGGTTTGGGGATGTGTTTCTCTGATAGCCATAGACCGACAAATTTTTCGCCGACATGGCATCGAAGACAAAAATCAGTATATTGGGCCGGGACGAACCCTGAACGGGTTTTGACAAGGATAAGGTTGGCGCCAGCCTTGAGAGTGCAAAGGCTCCCGACAACATCGATGTCCATTTTAGAAAATCACG
>PMLN01000233.1 GCA_003158885.1 Anaerolineae bacterium | reverse complement strand
GTGCCTGAATTGATGTAGATTTGGCTTTCGGGATCGGAGAGATAGCCATAGGCGTCCAGCGGAATGATCTCGTGGAAATGCGTATGGCCATAGACGACAAAGCGCGCCTGATCCTTTTGTACGGCAGGCTCGTTCAAGGCATGTGCCGCATAGGAGATCTCCCCGCTTCCCATTTTGGTGCGCAGCCAGTTGACCAGTTCGTTGATCGTGGTCAGTGAGGTGCGGTTCGTGATTTTGACTGCCAGCCGGAGCGCGTCCACCGCATCGAACTTGAACGCCTTATTCGCCTTGCGGACAAAGTCGTTGTTCAGGAATTCATCACAGACTTGATCCCAGATCTTTTTTAATTCCGTTTCGAGCGCCGGTGAACCGGCATGTTTCTTGATCTGGTTCTCGATCCATAACGAAGTTGCCAGCGCCGGACGCACGTTCACGATCCGGCGCAGACCGTTGAGCAGACCTTCAGGCAATTGATCGCCCAATTGCTTTGGCACTTCAACCGGGAAACGGTTCAGCACTTCCATAGCGAATACATCGCCCAGTGTCCCGCTGTCGCGGCCTTTCTCTGGATCGAAATTGAAGTGATCGTAGCAATCACCATGACGCATTAATATTTTGTAGCGCGCTCCCAGTTCTTTGAGCGGATCGTACTCATCCATTTCATAGGGGAAGACGTTGGCCGGGTTGTTGAGACCGAGGGCTTCCACGATATCCTGCCGGATGATGTCAAAACGCTTATCAGGCAGGTGGTAATACCAGTCGTGGTTGCCGATGGTGTAATAAATACGGATTGGAACCGGTACTGGGGATTGCGATTCGAAATCGGGCTTGCCGTTGCTGGTCGCAGGGGGAATTGTCAGCGCACCGGGTCGCGAAAGGCTCTTGATGATATCCAGCCCTTCAGCGTTCGTCTCGATGATGGCCCGCGTCACTTCGCGCAGTTTGGAATCATAGCCTGGCTTTAGCGGGTCAACCCATGGCCGGATGGTATTTGCGTTTCCGGGCTGGGTATCCAGCCAGCGTGTCGAATGGAGCGGGTCGAGAATGTCTCCCATCAGGACCAGATCAATTCCATCGATCGGATGATAGGTATTGTCTATGCGCCACGAGGCTTGATACGCTGTTTCGCGCAGGCGGTCCTCAAACAAATAAAACGCACTGGGTGAAATAGACTTGGCACATGTCCCATCTACGAGGTGAATATCGCTGGCAATAATAAGCATGATTTTCTCTTCTCTTATTTTCCCTTTCCCTAAAGGGAGAGGGGCTGGGCAAGGTAAATCTAATCAGTAACTCACCTTACGCAAAACGTCCCGAAGGTTGCCGTAATTCAAGCCGGGTTTTTGCCCAAAACCTTCGGGACGGCGCGTAACATCAGTCAGTAAATAACGGTAAATGTCCCAGCGAAATAATATTGTCCCACTTTGACCGTTCGCCCTCGGTCAGGATGGCTGTTTCTGCCACGATTTTCGCCTCAGCCTTTTCAATGACCATCCGCATCCCCTGCAGGGTCGAGCCGGTGCTGATAACATCGTCTACCAGCACGATCTTTTTGCCTTTTATCAGCTTGCGGTCCTTTTCATCCAGGATCAAAGTCTGCGGTTCGCCGGTCGTGATCGATAAGGTTTCGGCCCGAAGCGCATCGCCCATATAGAGTTTGTAGCTCTTTCGCAGGGTAACGTAGGGCTTCTTGGTTGCGACCGAGAGCGCGTACGCCAGTGGAATGGATTTGGCCTCGGCCGTTACCAGGATGTCGAATTTCACGTTCTTGAGGCGCTTGCTCAATTCGCGCGCACAGGCTTGGACCAGTTCGGTATCGCCAAGAATATTGAGGATCGCGATCCGCAGGCCGGGCTTGATTTCGAACAAAGGTAGTTTGCGGTTCAAACCGACGATCTTGATCGAATAGGTTTTACGAGCGGGCATATGTTTTCTCCGAATGGATTTCCAGAACGCACGAAGTTTATCACAATTTATCATGCCTCCAATGCGACTCGGCGCGGTATAATCCTGCTTATTACTAACGATTGGCTGCTGCCCTTTCATTGCGGAATCCCATGCTTCCCGATCTCCAACTCAACGACCTCGTGCGTTTGCGTAAACCTCATCCCTGCGGCTCTTATGAATGGAAAGTGGTTCGTCTTGGCGCAGATATTGGCCTGGAATGCAAGGGTTGCGGCCATCGTGTAATGCTTACCCGGCGGGAACTCGCAAAAAGGATGAAAGCCAATCTCACAAAAAAGGCAGGCCCTGAACAAAGGTAATGGAATGAACAATACTCATAAAAAACCCCATATTGTCTTTTATTTTTCTGATACCGGTGGTGGACATCGCTCCGCGGCGGAAGCCATCATTGCAGCCTTGAAAATCGAATATGGCGACTCGTTCACGGTTGAAATGGTGGATTTTTTCAAGCAATATGCCCCGCCTCCTTTTCGCCAAATGCCCGAACTGTATCCGGAGATGGTGAAAGCGCCGCGCCTATGGCAGGCTTCTTTTCATGCCACGGATGGCCGCACCCAGGCGCGCTTGCTTACGGCCTCCTTTTGGCCCGTGGCCCGCAACGCGGTGCGCCGTCTTGTTCGCGACCATCCTGCCGATTTGATTGTGACCGTGCATCCTATTGCCACTACTTTTGCATTGAGAGCTCTCGGTCGCAACCGTCCGCCTTTCTTTACCGTGGTTACCGATATGGTTACCACTCATGCATTGTGGTTTGATACGCGCGCCGATCGGATTTTTGTCCCCACCGAATTGGCGCGTCAACGCGCGTTATTGTATAAAGTGCCTGCGGAGAAGCTCGAAGTGGTGGGTCTGCCGGTGGATGCCCGTTATTGCGCCGCGAACGGGAACAAGCGTGCGCTCCGGAAAAAACTCGGCTGGCCTTTGGATAAACCGATTGCTCTGCTGGTTGGCGGCGGTGATGGAATGGGACCTCTTGGCAAGACCGCCCGCGCAATTGACGAATCGGGTTTGGACTTGGGGCTGGCCATCGTTTGTGGACGCAACGAAAAGCTGAAAGCTTATCTCGAATCGGAAACTTGGGAAAACCAGGCTTTCATCTATGGCTTCACCCACGATCTGCCCGATTTCATGAGCGCTGCGGATTTTATCGTCACCAAGGCCGGACCGGGCACCATTGCCGAGGCGCTCAACGTGAATTTGCCGGTCATCTTATTTGCCAAATTGCCTGGACAGGAAGATGGCAACGTGACCTTTGTCGAATCCGAGGGCGCGGGAGTCTGGGCGCCAAGTTCCCAACTGGTTGTGCGCGCATTGACTCGTTGGATTTGCCGGCCNNCGGAAGCGCAAAAATAACCCTCGCAAATAATGGGCTGGATGGGTTCTTCGGAATGAACCATTGGCGTTACCTATTGCTCCAAAGGTTCGGATAAACCTGGCCCGAATTAACGGGTGAGTTATGTGAATCAATCAGTCTGGCGAATGGGCGCCAGACTGATTGTTCGTTAACTATGTTTGTCCGTTGGATCGGATCGCAGGGGTAGTTTGCCGCCCCGCGGCAGGTGGACTGTGAATGCAGTCCCTACTCCGATCTTGCTTTTTACTTCCACGCGTCCACCGTGCCCCTGCACGATTTGTTTGCAGATGGAAAGTCCAAGCCCTGTCCCTGCGACTTTTGTTTCATTTTCGCGCACCCGATAGAATTTCTGGAAAAGGTGCGGCAGGGCATCCTCCGGAATTCCGATGCCGGTATCCTGGAGGATGATCAGGATTTCCTCCGTGCTGAAATCGCTGCGCAGGATGATCGAGCCGTTTGGACGGTTATATTTGATAGCATTGCTAAGCAGGTTCAATACCACTTGTTTGATCTTATCGCGGTCCGCTTCGAGCATTGGCATCTTTTCCGGCGTTTCAATTTGGATGCGGATTTTTTCCTCGTCTGCCTTGGAATTCATCACATCCTTGCATTCGTACAACAAATCCGCCACATTGAAACTGGTTTTGTGAAATTGCACCCGGCCTGATTCGAGACGGGCCAAGTCGAGAAAGGAAGATGCCAGCGCGTTCAGCCGCAAAGTTTCGCTGTGGATATTGCGTGTGATTTGTTCCTGCTGTTCGCGCGATATTTCGGGGCGCAGGAGAAGATAGGTGGCCGTGCTGAGGGAAGCGAGCGGCGTTCGTAATTCGTGGACGAATTCGGAGATCAAGTCCGATTGCTGGAACAAACGCGCGTTCTCGATTGCAACTGCGGCTTGCGCTCCCAGCACGGAGAGCATGCTTTCATCTCCGTCTGTGAACTTTCCCTTTTCCTTATTCAGCGCTTCCAGGACGCCCACGATTTTATTCTTGGTGATGAGCGGGACCCCCAGCAGGGATTGGGTGGGATGTCCGGTCAGCCGGTCTACATTTGCGAAAAGACGCGGATCCTGCTGGGCATTGGCAATTCGGAGTGGTTTGCGGTTCGTGACGATCCAGCCGGCGATACTGCGTTCCAGCGGAATCACCAGCCCGCGCATGGTCGGCTCATCCAGGTTGGTGGCCACCTGGAAGTAAAGCTGTTGAGTCATATCGTCATATAACAGGATGGAGGCGGCTTCGGAACCGCTGACTTCCGCCGCGGCCTGGACGATCCGCTCGAGTAGGACATCCAGATCGAGGGTGGAGGCGAGATCGCGTGCGATCTCGATGAGTCGGCGATAACCGCCGAGACGTTCGGTCTTTATTTCAGCCATATAAAACCTGTTCTGCAATAGCCGGGATAATATCCGAAACATTTTCTTGAATCGCAGCATCGGCGCGGACATTTAGATAAGTCGGGGTGTTGTTGATAATGACCAGGTGCGCGCCCCGGTCGAGCGCTTGCATGGGCAGGCCGGCCACCGGCATTACTTCGAGCGATGAGCCTGCCACCAGCATCAGGTCGCAGGNNTCCGGCTTGAGCAGCGCGCCGCAGTGCGGGCAGTGAGGCAATTTTCCTCGTTCGACAAAGGGTTCCAGGTAGGGGGCCGAGTCGACTTGTTGAAAACATTGGGTGCAGGAGAGCGTCCGCAGTGTGCCATGCAGTTCGACCACATGCGTTGTTCCCGCTTTTTGATGAAGCATATCAATGTTCTGGGTGAGGATGGAGTGAATATATCTGGCCTTTTCCAGCTTGGCCAGCGCCTGATGCGCTGCATTAGGGATGGCTTCAAAGATTTGACGGGCTAGCGGACGGAACCATTCGTAGAATTTTTCAGGCTGGGTGCGAAAGGTGTGCAGGGAGGCTACTTCCAGCGGTTCATCTCGAGACCACAGACCTGTTCCCTCGGAACGAAAATCGGGGATGCCCGATGGAGTGGAAATCCCGGCCCCTGTTAGGACGATGACTCGTTTCGCTGTGCGGAACAGCTCGGCAGAAAATTCAATTCCCGCTTGTACCGAGTCCGGGAATTGCTTCATTTGGCTTTCTCGCGGTCCATGATGAGATCGGCAAATTTTAAGAACTGCTGCGCTGCGAAGCTGGTGGGTTGGTACAGGACGGGCGGTGTATGAGTGCGCACGGCGCTGAGGAACAGTTCGGGGGCGGGTGTGATGGTGGCCGCGATTAAGTATCCCAGCTTTTGTTGAGTTTCCATCCACGGTATTTGGTTCTCGGAACGGACGCGATTGTTGAGGATCACCAGGATCCCTGACTTGTCAATTCCAAGCTTGATGATTTCTTCGATCATAAGCTTGGTCTGGTTGATGGTGTTTAGTGCGCCCTCGACCACCACGATTCGATCGTTGCATAAGGGGAGGATGCTTTGAACGAAGGGCGGCAGGCCTGTACCTAGATCCAGGACGATAAAACGGGCCAGGCCTGAAAGGCGTGAGATGAGGATCTCATAATGATCAACCTGGCTGGTTAGATACATGTCGCGCGGATTTTCGGATGCCGGCAGCAACTTCAACCCTGATCCATGAGGAACCAATGCCGATTGGACTTTTTCCCTTGTGATCTCGGCTGGACTGTCGGAAAGGATCTCGTTCAGTCCCTTTTGTCCTGTGATTCCGAGTTCTGTGCCGATCGTACCTTTCCCGGGTGTGAGTTCAGCCAGGATCACATCGGATTGTGTGCGATTGAAAAGCGCTGCTGCCAGGTTGGTCGCTACCGAAGAAACACCCAGGCCGCCGCGTGCGGCCAGGACTCCTATCACGCGTCCGCGCTGTTCAGGCGGAGCGGCGGGTGACTCCTTGCCCTTCTTGGTTTCCGCCCGTCCCAGCAATGCTTTAACATGTGCCTGTAATTCGGCGGGATATGTAGGCTTGGTCAGGTAATCGTCGGCGCCGGCTTCAAAGCCAATCACCTTGTCATCCAGCTGGGATTTGGCGGTAAACATCAGGATGGGTATGGATTGCGTGGCCGGGTTTTTTCTTAACCGCCGGGTGACTTCGAAGCCATCCATATTAGGCATCATGACATCTAGCAGGATAATGTCTGGGACCTCTTCAAATGCCTTGGCGAGGCCTTGTTCCCCATTGGTGGCGGCGCTGATTTGATAGCCCTGCCGCTGCAACATTAACCCCACTAGCCGTAGGGTATCTACATCGTCGTCAATAATGAGGATTTTTTCAGTCATCGGGTTGAATTCCTGAATTAAGTCTAGCATAAAGCTGACTTTAGGGCAAGTTGCGAACGAAACCTGCCATGGATTTTTGCCAGGGCAATCGCATCTAAATTTCGATGCCCAAATATGGGGTGTTTGCGTTCATAATTTGCCAGATCTGGTGGGTCTCCAAAATCGTTGGAACGAGGCATCCCGTAGATGTGGGCATTTTGCGTAAGCCATACCCAAATATGGGATTGTCTAGATGTAAGATGCGATTGCCCTGGGATTTTTGCCTTGTGGATACCGCTGTGCTATAATTCATGGCACGGGCACGCCCGTTCGAATGGGGATGACAGGCTTCGACGGGAGAGGCTGGTCCCGGAATGCGAGCCGAGAGGCGCCGAACTCGTAAACTCAGCGCAAAAAATCAAGTGCCAATAACACTTCTTACGCTGCTATGCCCCTCGCCGCTTAGGTGAGACCGTAACAGCCGGCCTCCTTTGATGAGGCCGCGTCCGCTGTCACCGCTCTTCGTCCGGTGGCAGATCGGGCGAAACAATGGCGAAGTGCCGCGCATGACTCTGCTAAATGCGCCTAAGATCAGCAGATGGCCGCAGGGTTACTTGCCCGCCGGGATCCCTGTGGCGAGGAATATCGGCAGGCTAGGCTCGTAGAGTTCCGAGGGTCGAATCTTTCGGACGCGGGTTCGATTCCCGCCATCTCCACCATTTCACGGGAAACCTTCCCCCTACTATTGGGGGAAGGTTTACTTGTTGAATCGCAGTCCCGTTTATGGTATATTTTGCATGGCTTGATTCAATTGGAAGAAAAGGAGAATGTCCATGCTAAGGAAAAGAGTTGCCCCCCTCGGTTTCATCGTGTTTTTGTTTGTCAGTCTGGCATGCAGTACACTGAGTCTGGGTACTACAGCCGCCCCCCAACCTTCACAGTCACAGCCGCCACCTTCACAACCTCAAGTCAGTGCAACCAGCCAGCCTGCCGCTACTTCAACGCAACAGGCGCCTTCCAAATATTTTCAGGAGGATTTCAATGGCGGCTTTGATAATTGGTCCCATTTTGTCATTGCCGGGAAAAACCATCAAGTGATGCAGAGTGATCCGGGCGATATGACCCTGGGTATTCAGGATGGATTTTTGGTCTTTAACCTGCAGGGGAAGGCTGAATGGGTGTATGCCATTTATAATGCCCAGACGTACGATGATGTTCGCATTGATGTGAGCGCAGAAAATCGCGGCACCAACGATAACAATATCAGCCTGATTTGCCGCTACAGCCCGGATGGGCACTGGTATGAGTTCAGTATTGCGAATAGCGGCTTGTACAATATCCTTTACGCCGAGAAGTCTCCCGACAACAAAATCATCTACAGTCTGATCGCAGACGGCGGCTCGAATAAAATCCTACAGGGCAAGGATACCAATCAATATTCGGCAATTTGTCAGGGACGCACGCTGACCCTGTATATCAATAATATCAAGACGCGTCAGATTGACGATAATCAATATGTTTTGCGCAGTGGGAAAGTGGGACTATCGGTTTCATCATTTACGTATCCTCCGGCCACAGTCGGGTTTGATTGGATCAAGATCAGTCAGCCTTAAAAATAGGAGGGGCTGTCTTCCTTTTAGACGGCCCCTCCCATAACCTGAGCAGTGGATTTATCCCCTTTGACTTGTCAGACTTGTTAGACTTTTTAAACATCCCCCTGTATTCCGGGATCATTCAAAACTCAAGGTTGTCATCCATACCTGCTCATGAACTTTTCCATGCGGCGTAGGGCCTCTTCGATTTGTTCATAAGAGGTGGCGTAGCAGGCCCGGACAAATCCCTCGCCGCCGGGGCCGAATGAATTGCCCGGCACGACTGCTACATGTTCCTCTTCGAGCAGTTTTTGGGCAAACACTTCGTCGTCCATGCCGGAAGCGGTGATGTTCGGAAAAGCATAGAACGCGCCGCGCGGCTCGAATGTTTTCAGCCCAAGCCGGTTCAAACCGCTGACCAACAATCGGCGTCTGCGATCATATTCCGTTACCATTTCCTGGACATCGGGCTCGCCGCTTTTCAGCGCCTCGATGGCTGCATCCTGGGCGGTGGTCGGTGCGGACATGATGGTGTATTGGTGAATGCGCACCAGCCCTTTGATGATATCCGCCGGCCCGGCCGCGTATCCAATGCGCCAGCCCGTCATTGCATAGTCCTTGGAAAAACCGCCCAGCAACACGGTGCGGTTCCGAATGCTGTTACTGAGCGCAGGGAAACAAACGTGTTTGAAATCATAAACCAGCCGGTCGTAGATCTCGTCCGATACGACCAATAGATCGTTTTGTTCCGCCATCTTCGCGATCTCAAGCAGCACCTCGCGCTCTGCCACTGCGCCGGTTGGGTTCGATGGATAACCGATAAAAATGGCTTTCGTTCGCGATGTGATCGCTTTGCGAATTTCCTGGGGGTCAAGCTGGAAATTGTTTTCGAGCCGGCTTGGGATTTCTATCGGCACCCCGCCGGCCAGGATCACTTCCGCTTGGTAGGATACGAAGCATGGAGTCGGGATGATGACTTCGTCGCCGGGATCCAGTATGGCGGTAAACGTCAGATATAAAGCTTCCGATACGCCTACGGTTGCAATGATCTCCGTCGCCGGATCATATTTCACGCCATACAGTTTCAGGATGTTGTCCGCGATGGCCTGGCGAAGTTCCATTTTGCCCTGGTTGGATGTGTAATGCGTTTCGCCTCGTTGCAGGGATTGGATGCCTGCTTCGAGAATGGGCTTCGGCGTGGTGAAATCCGGTTCCCCGATGCCGAGCGAGATGACATCCTTCATCGTTGCAGCAATATCAAAGAACTTGCGGATTCCGGACGGTTTCAGACCGGCAACGCGTTTTGAAAGTCTGTGGGTATTGGACAGTTCTTGCAAAGTTTGAGGATTGACCATTGAGCCTCCAATGCTCGGTTGTCGTTGCGAACGAGCCCGGTTTCCTCGGATCGCTCGCAATGACAAGTTCAAATTGGTTGTACTTGCCATTCATCGGGAACTTCCCGATAGGTTAACTCAAAAGCGGACCCGTTGGCTGTTTTGACGCGAAATCCCTTTTCGTTGGGTCCGCGCCAGCGGGCGACGATTTCCGCAATCTCATAACGGGTTCCGTTCCACATTAAAGCCAGGGGGCGTTCTGCAAATTCGGTATCGGAACGGCATTCTACAATATCCATCATTTTCACTATTCTAGCGTTTTAAAATAAAAAAAGGTAGTGACATTCTCACTACCCTAACATAACAGAACTGTTATCTCCAATATTCAACGTGTAGACATCTGTTGTGCCTTTTCCCTCGATTTTGAACGGGCGAGCGCCCACCACTTTGGCTTGCTTGCCGACCATCGAGCCGTTCAGCGCCGCGTCTTTGATCTCGCATTCCGCCTCGATGATGCTGTTTTCAATGTGGCTTCCGCAGATTTTACAATTTGCTCCAATCGAAGCGTACGGCCCAATCGTCGAGTCTTCGACTTCGGCGCTTTCGTCAATGAACGCCGGCTCGATGATTTTTACGCCGTTGCGTTTTTTGCTTTGCGTTTTATGGTGATTTCTTTCCAACAAATACCGGTTGGTCTCCAGTGTCGCCTCGATCGTTCCAGTATCCAGCCAGATTTCGATCTTTTCGACGCGCATTACCGCGTGGCGTTCGAGCATGATATTGATGGCGTCCACCAGGAAGAATTCGTTTTTGAGCTGCACGTTGCG
>PMLN01000249.1 GCA_003158885.1 Anaerolineae bacterium | reverse complement strand
CATGGAAACCTGCTACAAGGTTTTCCGCCGCGAAGTCGTCGATGGCATAAAGCTTCGCTCCAACCGTTTCAACTTTGAGCCGGAGGTCACCGCCAAGGTTTTGAAGCGACACTACCGCATTTATGAAGTCCCGATATCCTTCAATCCGCGCGATTACTCGCAGGGGAAAAAGATCAAGCTTCACGACGCCTTCGACGCCGTGTGGACATTATTGAAGTATAGGTTCGTGGATTAAACCGTGAGGGCCTGGAGACACCACGCCCAAACATTATGATCCGAACAATCCCACCATCATGGCTTCCAAACCATCCAGGGCATTCCGCACCGATTCGGAAACACCTTTTGGGTTTTGATCATCCGGCTGGATGGCGATCAACAAGAAGTTCATCCAACATACCTGCATTGTAATCTTGAAGAGCAGCGGAAGGTTGGTAGTACGGATCCTGACGCCCGCCTGATGCGCCTGGTCCAGTTCAAATAGACCCACTTCTCCGGGTTGGGCATCCGGCATATCCGCAGCGGCAATCACCAATACAATGTCGGGGCACAATGCTTCGAGCTGGCTTATTTGTTTTTCCGGCACCACCCATGCGTCCAATAGAGGTACATTGACTTTATCTTTTAAGCGCCTGACAAGAAAACTTCCCACGCCCTCATCCCCGCGCAAATGATTACCTACGCCAAGAATAAGAACCTTTTTATTCTGCGCCCGTTGACTCAGTTCATCCAACATACCTGGATTGTACTGCAACTGGTGGAGGTTTGCGTCTCCAGCGCCAGTCAACGGAAGCGGCTAATAGGAATGGAAAACCAGGAAGGCCCAGAGACTCAAAGCCGCCAAAGCTCAGATGCTCCTGGCGGCTTGATGATCATTCAACCCCATCCCTGGTCAATTCTACGGTCGTCCCGGATCACTCACTTGCCCAGGATCGAATTCTCAGCGGCGGTCAGAACAACATCCTCGCTGGATAACACATTGGATTGATCCACCGGCACTTTGAGGGTGGGCTGAACGCCTGTACCTTCGAGGAACAACGAACCGTCGGGAAGAACTTCGCGTCCGGTCGGGAATTGCATACTGATACCTTCCGGCATTTTGATCTGGCCGCGCGAAACTTCAGCCTCCACCCCGGCGGTCGGGTACTCTCCAACCACGACCGCACCAGGCGCTTTGCTGAAACCATATGCTTCAAGTTCGCAGGCGCTGTCGCAGTTAAGCCCCACAAGCACCGCAATCTTATCGAAGTGATATTGCTCCTGGTTCGGCTGGATTTGATCCGGTTGATCCTGTGGCTCGAACTTTCCGGTCAACTTGTTGTAATATTCCAACTGCCCAAGGTCAATCGTCTGGTTGGTTAAAAATCCCGCCAACCCCAAGGGAACGCCTCCGCCATTATTTCTCAGGTCAATGATCAACCCTGCCACTTTGTTTTGCTGGAAATCCTTCAAACCGCGCTCAAAGAGACGCAGGATCAAATTCAAATCATCCTCGTTCGAATTAACCTGGATATACCCAATATTCGTCCCATTGACCGTCAAAGTCTGCAACTGAACCGGCAGTAAATCGGGTGTTTGATTCACGTTCAACTCTTTCAGCAAGCTATCCACCTCACTGACCGCCTTCAGTGTCACGGATCGAGAAGAACCTCCCGGGTTGGTAAACGAAACCGTCGCCTGTGCATCCGGTTTGGTACGGGTGAGCATGATCGCTTTGTAATAGAGGATGGCAAAATCCGAGGACTGCAATCCAAAAAACAATGGCTCGGAATTAATCACATCCATGACCGGCTTGCCGTTGAACTGTGTGATGATCGCACCCACTTTCATGCCGGCCGCATCCGCCGGCCCCCCGGAAATCACCGAGTCAACCATCACACTTTTATCATCCAACACACGTACCGTAAAACCCAAACTGCCGAGATAATTGGTTTGAAAATCCCTTTTAGACAGATTGCCGCCATCCAAGCCGCTATGGCCGTCTTTGAATGCATAGATAAAATCGCGCAGGGCTTCGTAATAAGCATAACTATCATGGCTTTGTTCAGCCTGCTGGACACGCGGACGAATACTTGCGACCGCCTGATCCCAATTGGGTTGTTTCCCCGGGATGCCATCGAAGGCATAATCGGTCTTCAGGAAGCTGACCAAATCATCAAAGGCCTGGGTATAGGTCTCCGTGGAAAAATCGTGAGGCTTTACTTCCTGCGCTTCATATAACGTCACATCCTGTTGGGACGACTGGGAAAATGTAAACGGATTGGTATCGAGGTCAACCACGGTATATCCGGCAGGGAGCGGTGCAACCGGGTCATCGGGTGTAAACAGTTTATTATCCGCGCCGAATCCGGTTGGGAATTGCTGTTTATCATCCGGCGACCAAATGATAAGCTTGCCTCCGGTGATTTCATCATCCCGGTTGGAATCGGTCTTGATGGAGGCCGTGTCATTCGGCCAGCCCAGGGAACGATCATCGCCCGCCTCGAACGGCCCCCCGTAAATATTCGGCGAATAACTTACCGCAAAAATCTGTACACCGGTATCCTGCGGGTTCTTGTTGCCGACATTGTTGAGCGTCCCTTGTGGAACTTCGGGCAGGGAAAGTTCATAAGTGCCACTGCCGTTCTTGGGATCATATTGCACATATCCCAGCACTTGTGAATCAACCGGCAATTCCCATTGCTTGTTACGAATGACAAACCCATGCAAGTCCGTCAAGACCACCTGTCGTTCCGCAAAAATAATATTATCAGCGAGCGTTCCTTGAATTTCCTGAGTCCATTTAAACGAGCCGGTAATCCGGAACGGCTCATTCGCAGTAACCACGGGGGCTTGTATCGCGACCGTGGTCGGCACAGGCAATGAAGTTGGGGAGACTTGCGTAACTGCTGTTTGTGCGGAACCGGGTGTTGAAGATTGGGAAGAAATCCCGCTGTAAGAATTGATGCACGACATCTGCACCATGCTCAAGATGACCAATGCCGCTAAAATTTGAAATAATCGGTTTTTCATGTCTGCCTCCAAAATTCCCGCCATTATACCGCCGAAGGTATAATGGAAACTGTGAAGCCGCAGGAACAAATCCAGGCAGAATTCGAACAAGCGGCACAGGCGCGTGCGCGCGGCAACGAGGGACAAGCCCGCGTCTGTGCGCGGCGCGCGGCTGGGATCGCGGCCCGCGCATACCTTACGCGGCGCGGGAAGATCATCCGTACGCCAAGCGCATATGATGTGCTTAACCTGCTGGCTGAAGACTCAACGCTTTCCGCTGAACTGCGTCAAATCGCCCGGCATTTGACCTTACGCGTGGATGAGGAATTCAAATTACCGCCCAATATGGATTTGATGGCGGAAGCACGAAAATTGTGCGAAGAACTATTGAATCAATAAATAAACATGATTAACCCCGAACTTAAGGATTCAGCCGTTAATTATGCGGATCAGTGTGGGATTTTGAATAATTGCCGGAAATGAGCTGAATGAAAAGCCGACCTTCTGACCGGGCCGGCTTTTTTCGTGGGTATCAGTGAAATCCGTGGCTAAAAGCTTGAAAGATTAAATTCGGGGCGGGTCATATTGCGACTACCCCATATTTCTTCTTCCAAACAAATGATACAGGGCGCGGGCAACCGTGATGAGCAATAACATTCCCGAAACCACGCTGCCGAAGATAATAAAAAGTTTTCGCCAATCATGCAGACGCGTCGCAATTTCCTCGCGCGGTGGGAAGTGAATATAGCTGCGCAGACGCTGGACAAAGTCGCGTCGAGGCGGGACCCGCTTCAGGGTCCCAGCCAAATGAGCTTCGAGTTCATTCAATCGTGGTTCGGTGGAAGTTGTCTCGCTCTTGTTCATCGTTCATCTTTCCTTACATCACTTCATTCAGCCGGATATAACACCAACCCGACCGTTCCGGGGCCGAAGTTGGCCGCCAGCGAAATCGAAAGGTCGGTCAACACCGTATCCACAGTGTTAAATTGTTTCCTGGCCTCTTCCAACAACAATTGCCCGGATTGCAGATCGCGGGCGTGAACGACCGCCAACTGGACGGGTTCACTGCCGAATGCATTCTTGCCCATCTCGATAACGCGCTGGAGGGCAGCCTTGCGCGTGCGAACCTTGTCCACCATGTTAAGAGTGCCATTCTCAAGTTTGGCAATCGGCTTCACGTTGAGCGCGGCAGCGAGCGCAGCCGAGAAGGCGCCCACGCGTCCGCTCATGCGTGCATATTCGAGCGTGTCGAGCGTCAGGATCAATTGGACCCTGGCGCGGATCGACTCGATATATTGGGTGATCTCTTCCACCGTTTTTCCGGCGCGTTCCATCCTGCGTGCCGTGCGGCACATAAAGCCCAAGCCCATGGAACCTCCAGCCGAATCAACGGTAACCACCTTGAATATATCCTTCACATCGTCGGCAGCTACAACCGCAGAAGCATAGGTTCCGGAAAGTTTGCTGGTCACGTGAATGGAAAGAATGGTGTCGCCCTGCCGGGCAATCTTTTTATAGAACTCTGCAAACTGGTGCGGCGAGGGCTGCGAGGTTTTGGGAATCTTTTTGGTTTCCTCCACCATTTTATAGAAACCGTCGAAATCCAATTCAACGAACTGGAGATACGTTTTTTCGCCAAATTGAACATTGATCGGAATCGTGTCAATATCGAACTCGTTCCCCCACTCAGCCGGCATATCTGCAGCGCCATCGGTGACAATTTTCAACATAACTCACTCTCCTTCAAGGTTGATATTTTGGTCGCCGATCTGGTCGCGCAATGCCAGAAGCGTGCGATGATACAGGCTTTTGACGGCACCTTCGCTGCGCCCCATGATCCGGCCGATCTCCGCATTCGAGAGGTCCTCGACAAACTTCAAGATGAGCAGCGTCTGCCGCTCCGCCGGAAGCTGCCGGATCAACCGCAGAAGCGCATCCTGTTCCTGCGAACGCATCAGGGTCGCCTCGGGACGATCCACTTTGGCGGACGCCAAAGGCAGGTCGTCCAGTGGAATTTCCTGTTTGCGGCTGCGATCCCTGTGCCAGTTGGCTACGAGGTTATGTGCGATGCGATATAACCAGGCAGAGAAGGGAACGCCACGATCGGTATAACTGCGAATGTGGCTCATCGCCCGCTGAAAGACCCGGGCGGTGATATCTTCCGCGTCGTGAAGATTCCCTGTGCGGTAATAAACGTAGTTGAAGATGCGATCAATATATCGCTCGTAAAGCAAGCCAAAGGCTTCGCGGTCGCCTCGCGAAGCAAGTAATAACACTTCATCTTCGTTGAACTCAAGTTCCGGCACAGATAAACCTTACCGGCGGGTTTCGATAAACTTAACCCCGCCGGATTTGAGAAGTTGCACGGAGTATATCATGGGGGGATTTCATTCGAACTGACAAAGCCCAGACAGAGCAACAGGTATAATAAAAGTTCGTGATTGCGCCGAAAAAGCGCCGGTTGCGTCGCGTAATCAATAATAAAACAAATGTGCTATAATCGGTTTTCAAAATGTCTACCAACGTCATTCGCGTCGTGGGCGCCCGCGTCCACAATCTAAAAAATATCACGGTTGAAATCCCGCGCAACAAACTGGTGATCATCACCGGCTTGTCCGGTTCCGGCAAATCGTCGCTCGCCTTTGATACCATCTTTGCCGAAGGCCAGCGGCGATACGTCGAATCGCTTTCGGCATATGCGCGGCAGTTCCTCGGGCAGATGAACAAGCCCGATGTGGATTATATCGACGGTTTATCGCCTGCCGTTTCGATTGACCAAAAAGGCACCTCCCACAACCCGCGCTCCACAGTGGGAACCGTTACTGAAATCTACGACTACCTGCGCTTGCTTTTTGCGCGCGCGGGGATTCCACATTGTCCCGTTTGCGGTCGCGAGGTCGTCAAGCAATCTGCACAGGAAATTGTGGACGGCATCGAATCCCTGCCGGATGGCAGCCGGATCCTGGTGCTCGCGCCGGTCGTACGCGGGCGCAAAGGCACGTATCAAGCCGTTTTCGAGGAGATCCGCAAATCCGGTTTCGTGCGCGCGCGCGTGGATGGGACCGTGTATTCACTCGACGACGAGATCAACCTCGACCGTTACAAGCAGCATAACATCGACGCGGTCGTTGACCGCCTGGTCATTGCAAACGACGGAACAGACGAGGATAAAGAAGCCGCGCGTTCGCGATTAACCGACTCAGTGGAAACGGCGCTAAAGTTTGGCGAGGGATTACTCACTGTTTCGATACTTGATAATCGTCAATCGTCAATCGAAAATCGGAAATCAAATACCGAATCCGCGAACAACGAACTTCACTTCTCTGAAAATCTCTCATGTCCCGTTCACGGCATCAGCCTGCCGGAGATCGAACCGCGCACATTCTCCTTCAATACGCCGCACGGCGCATGCCCGGATTGCCAGGGATTGGGAAATAAGCTTGAAATCGATCCCGATCTATTGATCCCTGACAAGGACCTTTCATTCAACGAAGGTGCAATTGTCGCCATGGAATGGGGCGGTCCAAAGGAAGAAGGCGGCTATTATTGGCAATCCCTGGAAGCCGCGGCGCGCTTCTTCGATGTTGATCTTGACCAGCCCGTAAAGGAACTATCCAAGGAAAAACTAGATATTATTCTTTATGGCACACGCGGCAAGGAAATTCCGATCAAATATAAAAGCGCCAAAGGACATGAGTTCACCTTTGCGCGCGACTTTGAAGGCGTGGTCGGCAATCTCGAACGGCGTTATCGTGAAACCAATTCCGAATATATTCGTGAACGCATTTCGGAATATATGTCCGATAAGCCCTGTCCCACCTGCAAAGGCCAGCGATTGCGCCCGGAAGCCATTGCCGTGACGGTCGGCGGAGCCAACATCATCGAAGTGACGGCCTGGCCGGTGGTTAAAACATTGGATTGGATCAGCGAGATCGGCGGGAAGAAATCGCAGTTGACCACTCGCCAGAAAGCCATTGCCGAACGCGTGATCAAGGAGATCAAATCGCGGCTCGGATTTCTGGTGGATGTGGGCCTGGATTATTTGACTTTGAATCGTTCCGCCGGTTCGCTCTCCGGCGGTGAGGCACAGCGCATTCGCCTCGCAACGCAGGTCGGATCACGACTGGTCGGCGTGTTGTATGTGCTGGACGAACCGTCCATCGGCCTGCACCCGCGCGATAACGCACGTTTGCTCAACACATTAAAAGGGTTGCGCGACCTGGGAAATACCGTGCTGGTCGTTGAACACGATGACGAAACGATCCGTTCCGCCGACTGGATCATTGATCTCGGCCCCGCAGCCGGTGAACACGGAGGCCGCATCATCGCCGAAGGAACCCCCAAGGAGATAATGGCACATCCGCATTCCCTGACCGGCGCATATTTATCGGGGCGCAAGCAGATCGAAATCCCAAAGAAGAGACGTGAAGGGAACGGCAAGCATCTCAAGATCGTCGGAGCCAGCGCCAATAATCTCAAGAACATCACGGTCAATATCCCGCTGGGAAAACTGATTTGCATTACAGGAGTTTCAGGCAGCGGCAAATCCACATTGATGACCGATGTGCTTTATAACGCTCTGGCTGCGAAGCTGATGGGGGCGCGGACGCAAGCCGGTGGGCACCAGCGCATCGAGGGCATGGAACACCTGGACAAGGTGATCGACATTGACCAATCCCCCATTGGACGCACACCACGCTCCAATCCCGGAACGTATACCGGCATGTTCGATGAGATCCGAAAATTATTTGCGGAACTGCCGGAAAGCAAAGTACGCGGCTATAAACCGGGGCGCTTTTCGTTCAATGTGCATGGAGGGCGGTGTGAGGCCTGCCAGGGACAGGGCGAACTGCGCATCGAAATGCAGTTCCTTCCGGACGTGTATGTGCCGTGCGATGTGTGTCACGGCAGTCGCTTCAACCGCGAAACCCTGCAAGTGCGCTTTAGAGATTACAACATCTCCGATGTACTGGATATGACGGTGGAACAGGGACTTAAAGGATTTTCCGCCTTTCCCGCAATGATGACCAAATTAACTTTATTGAACGAAGTCGGATTGGGCTACGTCAAGATCGGACAGCCCGGCACGACCTTAAGCGGAGGCGAGGCGCAGCGCGTCAAACTGGCAAAGGAACTTTCGCGCCGCGCCACCGGCCGGACTTTGTATGTGTTGGATGAGCCTTCGGTGGGCCTCCACGCGGCGGATGTGCATAAGCTGATCGAGGTCCTGCAGCGATTGGTGGATGCCGGCAACTCGGTTCTGATCATCGAACACAACCTGGATATCATCAAAGTGGCCGATTGGGTCATTGATCTCGGTCCCGAGGGCGGCGACCGAGGCGGCGAACTCATTGCAGAAGGCACGCCGGAACAAATCATGAAGATCAAGGCTTCGTACACCGGGCAATTCCTGAAAGAGCATTTGCAGCATTTCATTAAATCATAGGTTCTGCCCGCAAATTCATCGAGAGGGGAACGCAGCTTATGATTGGAAGCTTCCAAGGCAGGTCACGTTTAGAGCGTGGCCTACGATTTGACATTCCCCCAAATTTTCAAAGTTCAGGTAGAATCATCCCAACGCGCTGATGGAATAAAAGCGCAGTAGAGGAATATATATGGAAAACAAACCACCCACCGGCAGTGTCATCGCATCCTATCGAAAGCGCCGCCAGAGAAGCAACACCCTGTTCGTGTACGGCGCGGCGGGCCTGCTTATTTTAGCAGGCATAATTCTGTTGATCGTCTGGCTGGTAAGTCCAAGCCAGCCTTTCACTTCCATGTTCGCGACCAAAACCCCAACGCCGACCCTGACATTTACCCCAACCTCCACGCCCATTCCAACAGACACTCCGACCATTACGCCGACCAGCACGGTGACCTCAACTTCCACCCCATCTGCCCCATTTACGTACACGGTTCTGGAAGGGGATACGCTGAACAGCATTGCGGCAAAATTCAACCTGGGCGATAACGGTATTCCCTTGATATTACAAATAAATCCGGGCATTTCACCGGCGCTTATCCACGTTGGTGATCAAATCCTCATTCCAAATCCGGACATGCAGTTGTTTACACCTACTCCGATCCCCGCCAATTTGCGGTCAGGAACAAAGGTTCCTTATACGGTTCAAGGAGGCGACACGCTGGCAGGTATTGCCTCGAAATTCAATAGCACTATACCTGCAATCGTCTCCGCCAACAATTTAACAGATGCCAATTCGATCAACGTTGGGCAGGTATTGATGATCCCGGTCAATTTGGTGACGCCAACGGCCACCCGCCTTCCGACGAGCACGCCGCGCACCCCGCTCCCGACCGTCACGCCATAACGCCGACCCAGTAGACCAAATGGCCGGATTTCCCCAAAAATCCGGCCTCTTTTTCTAGACAAAACCAAACCTATCATGTAAAATAACACTTCGCTCGGTAAGTTCATTTTGTTGGAGGAAACACCTTGGCTAATATCAAGTCTCAAATCAAACGCAACCGCCAGAACGAGAAGCGCCGGTTACGGAACCGCGATTTTCGCGGCGCAGCGCGCACTGCGGTAAAAGATGCGCGCGCTTCCCTTGAAAGCGGAGAGAAAACTACGGCTTCCGTCACGGCTGCCATCAGCGCGCTGGATATAGCGGCGCAGAAAGGCGCCGTCCACCCGCGTAACGCGGCGCGGCGCAAGGGACGTTTGATGAAACAACTGGCAGCGCTCGGCATGCAGGCAAAGAGCGCGGCAGAAGAACCTCAATCACAGGCTGCGGAAGCACCCGCCCCACAGGCGAAGAAACCCGCGAAAGTTGAAAAAGGATCAAAGCCGGCAGCGGAAGAAAAATCCAAAGCCAAGCCTGCGCCAAAGAAAACGGCTGAAAAGAAACCCGCCGCTAAAAAGACGACCGCGAAAAAATAATTTTTCATCCGTCAATCAGCGGGAGCGCCATGCTCCCGCTTTTGTTACCCCGCCCACGCGACCGTCCATCAACCGGAGGGACTGATATAATCACACCACCATGTTTGAAGGCGAACAACAACTCATCGAATCAAAGATACGCGAATTCTGCGTAAAGGATGATATTCCGATCGCGGAACTCAAATGGTCGCCGATTCCATTCAGCGGCGAATGGGGAATTTCGACCTCCTTTTTTGCAACCGCCGCCCTCGAAGCACGCGCCGGAAAAAAGATTCAAGTACCGCCGCGCGCGCAGGAAATCGCCGAACAGGCGAAAGCCGCCATTGGCCGCGTGAATGGCATCAGTCGAATTGAGGCGGTCAAAGGGTATCTCAATCTTTATTTTTCGACATCCGAATATGCGCGCCGAGTGGTGGATGAAGCGCTCGCCGCCGGTCCGGACTTTGGACGAGGCGCTCCAAAGCATGAACGCATCATGGTCGAATATTGCCAGCCGAATTTGCCGCATTCTTTTCATATCGGGCACCATCGCAATACGGTGCTCGGCGAGGCATTGGCGCGCATCGTTGAGTTTGCCGGTTTCGATACGATCCGTGCCTCCTATCCCGGCGATATCGGACTGGGCGTGATTACCATCCTATGGGCCTATGAGAAATTCCATAAAGGACAGGAACCGCAGGGCATTCACGAACGCGGACAATGGCTGTTGAAAATCTACGCCGAAGCGACCGCCATGCTCGAACCAAAGGAGAATGAAACCTCCGAAGAAAAAGCCAGGCGTGAAGCGTATGACGGCGAGCGGCGTGAGATGTACAAGAAATGGGATGCAGGCGATCCATATGTACGCAGTCTATGGCTGATGGCGCGTGAATGGGGACTGGATGAACTGCGCGACATTCTTCGCATCCTCGATGTAAAGATGGATGTATGGTTCTTCGAGAGCGAAGTGGATGAACCCTCGAAAAAAATCGTGGAAGAATTGATCGCCAAGGGCATTGCCGACGATGAACGGCCAAGCGGCGGCGCAGTGATCGTCAAGATCGATGAAAAACTGGGATTGAAAAAAGAAAAATACCGGACGAACGTCATTTTGCGTTCGGATGGCACATCGCTTTATCTGACCAAGGACCTGGCGCTGGCAAAAGTGAAGTTCGAGCAGTATCAGGTGGATCGCTCGATCTACGTGGTGGATGTACGTCAGTCCATGCACTTGCAGCAGGCATTTGCCATTCTAAAATTATGGGGATTTCCACAGGCGGAGAAATGCTACCACCTCGGTTACGGATTTGTGAGTCTGCCCGAGGGCGCAATGTCGGCGCGGCGCGGACGCGTGGTCCTGTTCAAGGATGTGATGGATGAGGCGGTGAGGCGCGTACTGGCCGTTGAGTCGGAGAAAGGCCCCGACATACCGGAGGCAGAACGCCAGCGCGTGGCCGAGGAGATCGGTCTCGGCGCATTGGCCTATTCGATGTTATCGGTGGACAACAACAAGGATATTGTCTTCGATATCAACGAGGCCTTGAGTTTCGACGGTCATACCGGCCCCTATATTCAAAATGCGCATGTGCGCGCCAATTCGATCCTGAAGAAGGCCAATTCTCAACCTGTGCAACCGGCAGCCTTCAACTACGAATTGACCGCGCATGAGATCGAACTCATCGAACAAATCTCGCGCTTCCCCGGCAAAGTCCAACAGGCGGCGGATGAATATCGTCCGCTGGTGATGGCAAGTTACGCCTACGACCTGGCGAACGCCTTTCACTCGTTCTATCATGCCGTACCCGTGCTTCAGGCTGAGAAGGAAGAAATTCGCGGGGCACGCCTGCGATTGGTTGCGGCAACGAAGCAGACCATTGCCAACGCGCTGCGCTTGCTCGACATCAAAGCGCCGGAGGTCATGTAAGAAACAGGCTGAACGTACCCTTTACGTTTAGCCTGTTTTATTTTAGATTTGAGCAAACCTTGATCGAGTCGCTCCAAGTAAAACGAAGGTCTCAAAACCAAAACGGAGGCGTTCGGACACAGCGTGTCCTTGGAATGACACACGAAGGAGAAAACATGCCAATCAAAACCATCATCATGGGCGCGGCGGGACGCGATTTTCACAATTTCAACACGTTCTTCCGCGGCAACAAGGATTACGAAGTTGTGGCCTTCACCGCGACCCAAATCCCCGATATCGCAGGACGCGTCTATCCCAAGGAACTGGCGGGCGGCCTGTACCCAAAGGGAATTCCCATCCATGCCGAGGAAGAACTGCCGGCGTTGATCAAGAAGCACAATGTAGACCAGGTCATCTTCGCCTATTCGGATATCCCTTACGAGGTAGTGATGCACAAGGCGTCATTGGTCAACTCGCTGGGTGCGGATTTCCGCCTGATGGGAACGAAGTACACCCAGGTCAAATCCACCAAGCCGGTCATTTCGGTCTGCGCGGTGCGGACGGGTTCGGGAAAAAGCCAGACCACGAGGCGTGTGTCTTTGATCCTGCGCGAGATGGGATATAAAGTCGCTGCCATCCGCCACCCGATGCCTTATGGCAACCTCGTCGCCCAGGAAGTCGAGCGCTTTGCAAATTATGATGACCTGGATGAATACGAGACGACCATCGAAGAGCGGGAGGAATACGAGCCGCACATTGATAACGGTGTGATCGTTTATGCAGGCGTGGATTATGAAAAGATCCTGCGCGCCGCCGAAAAGGAAGTGGATATTATTTTATGGGATGGCGGAAACAACGACTTCTCGTTCTATGTGTCGGATTACCAGATCGTGGTCGCCGACCCGCACCGTCCCGGGCATGAGATGAAGTATTATCCCGGCGAGACCAACGTACGCATGGCAGATGTGTTCGTCATCAATAAAGTAGACACTGCCAACCCCGACGATGTGATCACAGTGCGTGAAAACCTGCACCGGCTCAACCCCAATGCGGTTGTGATCGAGGCAGCCTCCCCGCTGTTTGTGGANNGCCCGCCGCTTCGGTGCGAAAGAGATCGTTGACCCGCGTCCGTTCGCGGTCAAATCCATCGCGGCCACGTATGCCAAATACCCAAAGACCGGACCCATCCTGCCGGCCATGGGCTACGGCGCCAAGCAGATGAAAGACCTGGAAGCTACGATTGATAAAGCCGATGTGGACATGGTGATCGTCGGCACGCCGATTGACCTGACACGTGTCATCAAGATCAAGAAGCCCTATCAGCGTGTACGCTATGAACTGCAGGAGATCGGCCAGCCAACCTTGCAGGAACTGCTGATGAAGAAGTTTGGGAAGAAGAAGTAGTCGGATAGTCGCTTAGTCTGATAGTCAGATAGTCTCGTAGTCGAATAGTCTGATAGTCAAAGAGCCGGGTGGTTGGTTGCCCGGCTCTTTTCGTTCATCCATATCGTTCCCACTGTAGGAATGGCCTTTTACCAGCCTCTGACCGAAACCGCCTTCACCCGAATCGCGACCGAGTACTTTTGGCCAAACTCTTCCGGTGACATTCCCAATTCCTCAATGCCGGTTTTATATTTTTCCAAATAAGGCGGAACTTCATGTGCGGGAGGCAGGCTCGCATCGATTTTTGCCGTTCCGGTGAAAACGATGATATCCTGCTCGGCTTTTCCATCGGCGGTGTTGAAATGCAAAGCGACACCCCCGTGCTTCGACACATGCCGGACCTTATGCGTTTTCGGCTCGCTGAAAATTAGAAATGAATCGTCCTCCCAAATGAACCACACCGGCCTCGGCTGGGGCATGAGATGTGAGTCAACGGTCGTGAGCCAGATAAAATAATCCTCCGTGAGATGACGCTTGACGGTTTGCCCAAATTGGGATGTGAAATCAATCATTGGGAATTCCTCCAGCCATGAATTGTGATCGTTCTTTATTCATGATACCACGTGTGATAGACTCTAAGCATGTCTCAATTCATCGAAGTTCATCGTAATAATTTCACCATCAGCACCGACAGTACCCGCCTGGATCTCGATTGCATCGCGGATATGCTCTCGCGTTCCTATTGGGCCAAAGGTCGGCCACGGGATCGCCTTGAGAGAGCCATTGAACATTCGCTGGTCTTTGGCTTGTATGACAAGGGTCAGCAGATTGGAGTCGCCCGCGTAATCAGCGACTATTCCATCTTTGCCTATTTATGCGATGTTTTCATCCATGAGGAGTATCGGGGCCGCGGATTGGGGAAATGGTTGATAGAGTCCATCCTCGATCATCCCGACTTGCAAGGTGTACGTCGCTGGGTTCTGGCGACAGCAGATGCTCATAACTTATACCGCAAATATGGCTTTGAAGTCTTATCTGATCCTGCAGATTGGATGCAACTGGTACGGCCCTTTCCAGGCAAGATCCATAATTGATGACCACCATTGTACTCAAACCTGGACGCGAAAAATCTTTGCTTCGCCGCCATCCGTGGATTTTCTCCGGCGCAATCCAACATGCGGATAACGGGATCCCCTCCGGCGCGAGCGTGGATATGCTCTCCTCGAAGGGCGATTTCCTCGGCCGGGGCGCATATTCGCCGCAATCGCAAATCAGCGTCCGCATTTGGACGTTTGAAGAGCAAGTTATTGACGCCGATTTTTTCCGCCAACGAATCCGGGCGTCACTCGATATTCGAAATTCGATATTCGATCCGCAGTCTACGAATGCAATTCGCTTGATTTATGCCGAGTCTGACGGAATCCCCGGTCTCATTGTGGATCGGTATAACGACACTCTAGTCCTTCAATCACTGACCGCCGGTTCCGAATATTGGAAGGAAACGATTGCCGATACTCTAATCGCAGAAACCGGCTTGAAAAATATCTACGAACGCTCGGATGCCGATGTACGCAAACTTGAAGGATTACCTCCATGCGTTGGGATTTTGCGCGGCGAGCTCATTCCGTCCCCGTTAACCATCACCGAACACGGTTTGAAATTCCTGGTTGATTATCAGCACGGCCACAAGACCGGCTTCTATCTCGACCAGCGCGCCAACCGTCAGCGCGTGCGGCAGTTGGCAGGCGGGAAAGATATATTGGATTGTTTTTGTTATACGGGCGGATGCGCGGCCAATGTACTGGCCGGTGAGGCAAAATCGGTCTTAGCGGTGGATGCTTCAGCCGAGGCGCTGGCTCTCGCACGGCAAAACCTTGAACTAAACGGGTTGCCGCTTGAGAAAGCCCAATTCCTTGAAGGGGATGTATTTCAAGTCTTGCGAAAATTCCGGGATGAAGGCCGCAGCTTCGATATGGTCATTCTCGACCCGCCCAAGTTCGCGCCGACNNGGCGGTGTGGACGCGGCTCTCTTTCAAAAAATTGTGGCAGGCGCGGCGTTGGATGCGGGTGTGGACGCTCAGATCATCGAACACCTTTCGCAGGCTGCGGATCATCCGGTGGCTTTTAACTTTCCCGAAGGCACGTATCTCAAAGGCTTGATCTGTATAAGAAAGTAAAGTCCAGCAGACAGCGATTGCCTGCTCGATAGAGCCGATGTTAGGCGCTGTTGCCATTTTGCTTGTTTACTTTGCGAAGCGATACCGAAAGGTCATATTCAAATAATTCTACATCGGGGATTTTCGATGCCGCAAGATGCAAATCATCTGAAATTTCTCTTGCAATTATTATGCCCCTAACTCTTTGAGCAGGCTCTGCTTGATTTCTTTCTATCCATGCCATGTATCTTAATAATTGACCAATAACTCGGTCATATCCTTTCGATACCTTCAGTTCAATAACAACGTAATTGTTGTGTTTATCCATTGCCAACAAATCTATAAAACGACCGCCAACCGGAAATTCTACGCCACTTATTCCTTCATCTTCATACAAGCGAAGACCAGGTTCAATAATTGCTAAGTTTTGTGAGAGAAAATCTCTTAAGTCGCTCTCGTAAGCGAATCCTGTTTGTTGATATTCTTTTTCTGATTCTTCTTCGGTTTCCTCGGAATCTTCTGTCTGGTCAATCTCTTTTCTCTCAGGAGGCAATTTTACATATAAAGGTGATGGGTCATTCTCTTTCTCATACAATCTGAAATGCCCTCCATTGATTTGATAGAGAAGATCATCTTCACCGTTTGGATTCACATTGTAGTAAACTCTGCTTGGTGCATTCACAGACATTTTTATTAGATGGGCGGTAATTGTACCCAATTTGATTTTTGGATAATT
>PMLN01000333.1 GCA_003158885.1 Anaerolineae bacterium | reverse complement strand
TCGCTTCTCGCCTCTCGTAACTCGAAACTCGGCCGTGTCTTCGTGTCCTTGTGGTGAATTCCCATCCCGATTCTTGGGCTTCAGGGCGGGCTTGGCCCGCTTTGGGACCTTCGGTGTTTTCGTTGCCATGGCGCGTGTAGAATAATAGGAAACACCGAACTGTCAACTTCGGGCGCGCGGCGGTCCTCCACAGATTACGCAGATTACACAGATGTGAATGCCCCGGAGGCAGGAGAGAATCAGCCTCAGATGACGCCGATTCCGGTCCGCTTTCCGCCCTCCGCTTTTGGTCTTCGTTCTTCCATCTTCGTTCTTACATACTCCGCCTCTCGCCGTCCACTAGTCATCAATCTAGAATCTAAAATCTAGAATTCCTTGTGTCTTTCGAAGTTTGACTCGCCGTTCGTCTGAACGTATATCGAACTCTGTCGCGACCGGCGTCGGCACCTGAATCTCGCCTTCGATCTTAACCTAAACCTAAGCCTTAACCTTTTCCCGAACCTCAACCTTAACCTCTTCCTGTTCCAGAAGTCGTTCCAGAAGCCGTTCGAGGCGTCGTTCGGCTCGTCTTTCGGCTTCAAGTAACCGTAGTTGAAGGAATTGGCGTACCGCGCCGCAGTTCGGCAGACGCTACCCTGGGGGCAGTCCCTGCGCCGCCCACTCCACGGGAGAATTGTGTTTCCGGCCGCCGCCACACACTACCCGTAGATTTCCGCCAACCCGCATCTCAAAGGTGGCCATGACCGGCTTCCGTCATTGCCAAGTGCGAACCGGGAACTGCAAACTTGCGGCGCAGCCGCGCGCCCATCTTTGTGTCTTTGTGACTTTGTGGTTGAATCGCTACCAATAAATCATTAAAAAGGTTTTGTGTCTCCGTGTCTTTGTGACTTCGTGGTTAAATAGCCTGTCAATACCTCAAGTTCAAATCTAGGAACCGCGCAATATGAACAACCTCCTTTCCTTCCTCCAGGACCATACCGCCGATATTCTCTCTGACGTTGAAACCCTGGTTCGCATTGAAACGCCCTCGCATTTTGCCGAAGGCCTCAATCGTTTGCAGGATGTGACTCAAAGATGGCTCTCTGAGTTGGGGCAGGTCACGCGCCACTCAAACCCGGCCGGCGATGTGATCCATGCCCGCCTTGAGGGTCAGAGCCACGAGCGGGTATTATTGCTGGCCCATGTGGATACGGTCTACCCGCCCGGCGCATGGGACAGTCTTTGGTCTGTGAAGGATGAGCGCGCCTATGGCCCCGGCACCTATGATATGAAGGCCGGCTTCGTGCAGGCGCTTTGGGCGCTGCGGGCCTTGAAAGCCTTGCATCAAAAACCGGCCTGGACGGTTGACCTGCTCCTCACCTCGGATGAAGAACTTGGTTCGGAGGCGGGTTTGCCCTATATTCAAAACCTGGCGGTTGGCGCCCAGGCTGTCTTGGTTCTTGAAGCGCCTTTCATGAACGGCGACTTGAAGATCGCGCGCAAGGGTATCGGTGATTACAACATTCACGTGTCTGGCCGGGCCGCACATCAGGGCGTCGAGCCGGAAAAGGGACGGAACGCCATTATCAGCGCCGCGCATTTGATTGACGAACTCGTCAAACTACAGGACTTGGAAAAAGGCACCACCCTTGGGCCGAACGTGATCAAGGGCGGCACGGTCGCGAACGTAGTAGCCGATCATGTGGATCTCGCCGTGGACCTCCGCATCTGGTCGCTGGATGAGGCCCGCCGTGTCGACTCTGCGCTGAGGGCCATCCGGCCTTTGGAAGACACGCGTTATGAGATCACGGGCGGACTTAATCGCCCGCCCATGGAACCTTCCGCCGGTTCCTATCGGCTTCTGGAGAAGGCCCAGGGCCTCGCCTCTCAACTCGGATTCAATGTAGGCGCGGCGCGCGTCGGCGGCGGCTCGGATGGCAACTTCACGGCCGGTCTTGCTCCGACGCTGGATGGCTTCGGCGCCTTCGGTGCCAACGCCCATCAAAAGGATTTGGAATACATCCATATTCCCAGCCTCGCGCCCCGCACTGCCTTGTTGGCCGGTATGCTGCTGGATATATAATCGCTTTCCATGACTGAGCACTGACCACGGAATTTATCTTTTTTGACTTGTTCGACCTGTTGGACTTTTTAGACTTGTTCGACTTATTTTGCTTATGCTATACTTGCCAAATGGCAGGCTTGATGTTCTTAAGTTTGGGAATCGACCATGCTTAATTCGCGCGAGACCCTTATTCAACAGCTTGAAACGGCGCGTCAAAATCTCACGGCTTTGGTGGATCAGGCGCCCACCGGTAAACAAATCTATCCGAACTGGACCATCAAGGAATACATCGATCATATCTCCGGCTGGGATGATGCCATTGTGGAGGCGCTGGAGGCTCATGCCCGGAACGAGCCTGTGCCTCAAAGCGCTGTGCGTGGCATTGATTTCTATAATGCGCAGACCGTTTCGACCCGCGAGACGCTCGACCTCGCCCACAGCCGCCGCGAATTCACTGCCGGCCACCTCAGGGTAATACAAACTTTGCAAGACCTGCCCGCTGAAAAGTTTGATCAGCGTCTGGTATTTCCGTGGGGCGGATCCGGGACTGTGGAGGATTTCATCGAAATCTTCGTGGAGCATGATGAGGAACACACTCGCCATTTATCTGCCTGGCTGAAGAATCCTGATGAGGTCATCGGAAACCATTAGCCTCCTGAACTTGTCCCAGCCTCAAAAGCTCTTTGTGTCTCAGTGCCTTTGTGTCTTTGTGTTTAGATTGCTTGCGCCTCAAAAATTCCTCGTCTCTCAGTGTCTTCGTGCCTTTGTGGTTGAATCGTCTGCGTCTTAAAAATTCTTGGTGTCCTTGTGCCTTCGTGGTTAACCTTCGTGCGTGTTCGAATTTTGGTTTGGATGGAAGGGAATGATCCATGAGCGATTTGCATCTGGAAGAATGTATTGAGTTCGGCGAAAACTCGGGCCGCGGCAATTTGCTGGGCATCGAGCCTTACATTACCGCCGCCGATTACACCTCGGCTCAGGCCTTGCATTCCAAATTGGATGGCTATATGTCCGCCGCCCAGGATCGCCGTTGGCTTGCGGATAAGACGGTCGTCGTACTGCCCGAATACTTTGGCACCTGGCTGGTTCTGGCGGATGAACCCGCCTTCGTTTTTCATACCGATAAGCTTGCCACTGCGGAAGTCAGACTCGTCCTTCGTCATATCTTTGGATTCCTGCGCCAGCTTCTCGCCGCCAAAGAGCAGGGTAAATTGGAGGCTGCCGTCTTTCGTCTCAAAGCCGCTGTCATGGCTGATGCGTATCATTCTGTGTTGTCCAGGATTGCCAAAGATTATCATGTCACGCTCATCGGCGGCTCGATAGTCTTGCCTTCGCCTCGCGTGCAGGATGGCAGGTTGGTCGCCGGCCAGGGTCCGCTTTACGGTGTGACCCCCGTTTACGCTCCGGATGGACGCGCCGATTCCAACCTTGTCCTCAAGCTCTATCCAACCTCGGAGGAATTGCCTTTCATGACCCCTGCCTCCTCTGAAGATTTGCCCTGCTTTGATACCCCCGCCGGCAAACTCGGGATTTTGATCTGCGCCGATTCGTGGTTCCCCTCTTGCTATGAACGCTTGAATGACATGGCTGTGGACTTGATCGCCGTTCCTTCCAACGGCGGCGATCCCCTGGTGTGGGACCAGCCGTGGCCCGGGTATAGCGGCTGGGCTAATCCCTCCGATGTGGATTCGAACGATGTGAAGCGCTTGACTGAAGGCGATGCCTGGCGCAAGTACGCGCTGGCCGGGCGCATTGGCCTGACCCGTGCGCGCGCTGGTCTGAATGTTTTTCTGCGCGGCCAGTTGCTCGATATGGCTGGCGGCGGAGGCCGCACCACGCTTGTCAAAAATGGGGAAGCGCTTCGGGATAAAACCGTGACCGGCGCCTCGCTGGTCAACTTGTGGTTATAAAATGGGCCGGCTGGTTGAAGTGGTTGGACCGAGCGGTGTGGGGAAGACGACTCTGGTGGATGCCCTCAGCCGCCATGCCGATTTTGCGACGGCGTATGAGGCACATGCCGGGCGCCCTTTTCAAGCCTTGTTCAAGCAGGATAAACGCTACGGCCTTGCCAATCAAATGGATTATTTGCTTCTGCGCGCCGAACAGGAAAGGGAATTGCGCGCCTCGCCCTTGATCGGACTGATGGATGGCGGCCTGGACTTGGACTATCACGGCTTTGCGCGCCTCTTCCATGCCCGTGGCTGGCTCACCGATCCCGAATTCGATCTCTGCCGCCGCTTTTACGATTTAGCCCGTGTCCTTTTGCCGCTTCCCGACCTCATCGTCCATCTGACTGCCCGTGAAGAAGTTATCCGTGACAGGCTCTCTTTACGCCAACGCATCAACATTGCCTCCGCCGAGGATACCGCCTTGTTCAATTCCTTTCTGGATGCATGGCTGGCAACCATCCCTTCCGGGAATCTGCTAAGGTTGGATGTGAATGCCGAAGATCATGAATTTACTACCAGCGTTTCTTTGATCCTCGAAAAACTTCACACTATCTAACTACCCAACTATCCAACTACCCAATTACTCAACTACCCAACTACTCAACTACTCAACTATCCGACTACCCCCGATTTTGTGATGAACATCATATGTTCAGACAGCCATTAAGTAAATATAATCTCCGTTAATGTACCTTCTTTAGTTTAATGGAGATTGCCATGAAGTTTCCCAGCATTCGGGGTGACCTGAAGGTCGCCCTTTTGTATCTGCTGTTCGGGGGGCTTTGGATTTTGCTCTCCGACCGTTTGCTTGCCGCCTTGGTCCCGAGCATATCCCTTCTGACTACTTTGCAAACCTACAAGGGTTGGGCCTTTGTGCTGGCCAGCGCCGCCTTGATCTTCATTCTGCTGCGGCGCGATTTGCATCGAGACCGGCTCGCTGAGACAAAACTTCGTGAGAGTGAAATGCGTTATCGCTTGATCACGGAGAACGCCTCCGATCTGATCTACCGCTATCGCCTCCTGCCCACACCTAAATTTGAATTTATCAGTGCCGCTTCCCTTGCATACACCGGCTGTTCTCCCGAAGAGTTTTACGCCGACCCCGATTTGGCATTGAAGATCATGCATCCCGACGATCTTTCCCTGCTTCCGGCAGTCTTGGCCGCCAATGTTCCTCCTCCCAATCCTCTTGTGGTGCGCTGGATTCGCCGCGATGGAACGGTGATCTGGGTGGAACAGTGCGTCACCTATTACAGGGATGCCGGGGATCGCATCGAGGTTGTGGACTGCGTAGCCCGCGATATCACCGAACGCAAAAAAGCGGAGGAAACGCTGCAGGCAGAGCGGGCGCGTCTGCGTGCCATTTACGAAGGCACGGATATCGGCCTGGCCTTTGGTGATCTTGCCGGCCACTTTGAGGAGATCAACCCGGCCCTCCAGCGTATGCTTGGTTATACCCTGGAAGAATTGCGCGCTCGCACGATGGCGGATATTACTTATCCCGAAGATATTTCTGTTGACCGTGCTTTATTTGAAGAACTGCTTTCAGGGAAACGGGATCGATATCAGGTCGAGAAGCGCTATATTCACAAGGATGGTCATATTGTCCATGGCCTGATGGGCGTTTTGCTGGTGCGCGATGCCCAGGGGTTACCTCAGTATGCCTTGGGCGTTTTGCAGGATATCACCGCGCTCAAGCGGACGGAGAATGAATTGCGCCTCCATGCTGCCATCATGACAAACATGGCGGAAGGGGTCGTTCTTATCAGTGCCGGTGATGCCGGCATCGTTTATGCCAACCCAAAATTCGAGGCGATGTTTGGCTATGAAGCCGGGGAATTGGTTGGGAGGGACATTTCGGTGGTTAATGCTCCCACTCCGCGGAGTCCCGCAGAGGTGGCGCAGGAAATCCAAAGCGCTTTGAGGCTGACCGGCATGTGGAGCGGTGAAGTTTCTAGCATCAGGAAGAATGGCGAAACTTTCTGGTGCTTTTCAAATGTTTCCGAGTTTGACCACCCTGAATATGGGAAAGTTTGGGTTGCAGTTCATTCCAACATCACCGAGCGCAAGCGGGATGAACTGGCGCTCCAGGCCGAACGCGATTTTGACTTGCAGGTGATGAACGCCATGGGTGAAGGGCTGACGGTCACCGATGCCGAAATTCGTTTTGAATATATCAACCCTGCCTATGCCCGCATGGTCGGCTATCAACCCGAAGAACTGATCGGTAAACATCCCATGGATTTGACGGCGCCGGAGGATCAGGCCGCGCTGGCCTCAGCTCTGGAAAAGCGGAGGGGCGGACAGACCTCCACCTATGAGACCCGCCTGGTTCATAAGGATGGTCATACCATTCCCGTGCTGATCACAGGCGTCCCTCGCTGGATGGATGGCAGGCTGAATGGCACCATCGCTGTAATCACCAACCTGACCGATTACAAGCGTACCGAACAGGCTTTGAGCCGCGCGGAGGCCAATTACCGTTCCATCTTCGAAAATGCGCCTGTGGGCATCTATCAATCCACACCGGATGGCCGCTACCTTAGTGTCAATCCGGTCCTGGCACGCATGTACGGGTACGCCTCGCCCGAGGAAATGCTTGCCTCCATCGAAAATATCGCCGCACAGATTTATATTGATCCTGCCGAGCGCGCACGATTTATCAATCTGATGGATGAGAACGGCATGGTCTCCGATTTTATCGCCGAGAATAACCGTAAGGATGGCGCTCAGATTTGGATCCAGACCAATGCGCGTGCGGTCAAGGATGCCTCGGGTGAAATCTTGTATTATGAGGGCTTTATTACGGATATCACCGAACGCCGGCGCACCGAAGAGGCTTTGGTGGAGAGCGAGAAAAGATATCGCGGCTTATTCGAGAACATGCAGGAAGGCTACGCCTATTGCCGGATGCTCTACGAAAACGGCGAGCCGCAGGATTTCATTTACCTTGCGGTCAACGATACGTTTGAATCATTGACGGGCTTGAAGGCTGTCACTGGGAAACGCGTTTCGGAAGTGATCCCCGGTATTCGTCAGAGTGACCCGGAACTGTTCGCGGCTTATGACCGTGTGGCGCAAACCGGCCAGCCGGAGAAAATCGAGACATTTGTTGCCGGGTTGCAAATGTGGTTTTCCATTTCCATCTATAGCCCGGCCAGGGAGTATTTCGTGGCTGTGTTCGATGTAATCACCGAACGCAAGCGCGCCGAGGAAACGCAACGCGAAAGTGCGCGTCAGATGAACGCTTTGGTCACCTCGCTCGATGATATTGTTTTCGAGATGGATGGGCAGGCGGCATACATCAACATCTGGACCGGCGATGAACGTTTGCTCGCTCAGCCCAGGGCCGTCATGCTCGGCAGAACGATGGCGGAGATCGTCGGAAAGGAAAATGCCCGTCCCTTCGAGGAATCGATACAACGTGTGCTGGACGACGGGAACGTGGTGGAGTTGGAATACCCGTTGGAAGTGACCGATGGCCTGCGCTGGTTCCTGGCACGCTTCAGCCCCATCTTGTCTTCCGGCGCTTCGGGTGGAACTGTCTCCATGCTCGTGCGCGATATCACCGAACGCAAGCATGCCCAGCAGGCTTTGCAAAAGAGCGAGGAAAAATACCGGCACATTTTTGAGAACGCCATGGAAGCCATCACGCAGACCACGCCGGATGGAAAATACCTCACTGCCAACCCGGCCGCGGCGCGTATGCTTGGCTATGATTCTCCGCAGGAGCTGATGGCGGGTATCTCTACCATTGACCGCCAGTTCTATGTGGATCCAGGCCGCCGCCAGGAATTCATCAATCTAATGGAAAAAGATGGGATCGTAAAAGGTTTTGAATCCGAATTCTTTTGCAAGGATGGCACTATCGCCTGGATCTCCGAGGATTCTCGCGCCGTGCGCGATGAGTATGGCGCCCTTCTTTACTATGAAGGCACTGCGGTGGATATTACCGACAGCCGCCGCGCACAGGATCAATTGCGTGCCAGCGAGGAGAAATACCGTTCGCTTTTCATCAATATACCCTTCAGCATTGCTCATTGCCGCATGATCTTCGCTGGGGATACGCCGGTGGACTATGAGTACATTGCAGTCAACCCGGCTTTTGAAGAGATGACCGGTTTAAAGGATGTGGCGGGTAAAAGAGTAGACGAGGTTATTCCTGGCTATACCCGCAGCAATCCAGAATCGCTGGCAGCCTTTGGCCGGGTGGCGCGCACGGGTGAGACGACCCGTTGGGAGCATTATCTCGCCGAGTTGGATATTTGGTTTTCATTTGTCGTCTATCGCCGGGCGCCGGATGAAGTTGTGGTTGTCACCGAGGATATCTCCGACCGCAAGCGGGCCGAAGCGAAGATTCGTCTGCAGGTGGAGCGGCTGGCCTCTTTGAACGCCATTGACCATGCCATCGGTTCCAGTTTCGATTTGAATCTGAGTCTGTCCATCCTGCTCCTTCACGCCGTCAAACAGTTGAAGGTGGACGCCGCGGATGTGCTGTTGTTCAATCCCAATTTGAATGCGTTGGAGTACTTCATCGGGCGCGGTTTCCGTATGAAGGCCGTTGAAACCACCCGCCTGCATTTTGGGGATGGGCTTGCGGACCGCCTTATCATGGATAGGCAGCCCCTCGTCGTCTCCGCCATGGCCGCTCATGAGCTGACCGGATCGCGCGCCAAATCGCTCGAGGCCGAGTCGTTTATCGGATATTGTGCGGTGCCTTTGATCACCAAGGGCAAGGTCAAGGGCGTGCTGGAGGTCTTTCACCGTGCTTCGCTTGAGCCGGATCAGGAGTGGCTGGATTTCCTGAACACCCTTTCCGAACAAGCCGCCCTGGCTATTGACAACCATGAATTGTTCGATGGGATGCAGAGATCCAATGATGAACTCCGGCTGGCGTACGATACCACCATCGAAGGCTGGTCTCATGCGCTCGACCTGCGCGACAAGGAAACCGAGGGCCACACCCAACGCGTCAAGGAAATGACTTTGAAACTCGCCCGTGCGGCGGGCATCCGCGAGGAGGAAATAATTCATATTCGGCGCGGCGTGCTTTTGCATGATATCGGTAAGCTGGGTGTGCCGGATCAGATTCTGCTCAAGCCGGGTGCATTGACGGATGAGGAATGGGTCATCATGCGCCGGCATCCTTTCTATGCCCATGAATTGATTTCCCCCATCGAGTTCCTGCGCCCGGCCCTTGATATTCCCTATTGCCATCATGAGAAGTGGGATGGCTCAGGTTATCCGCGCGGCCTGAAAGGCGAGCAGATCCCACTGGCGGCGCGCTTGTTTAGTGTGGTGGATGTCTGGGATGCGCTTTCTTCCGACCGTCCCTACCGTAAGAAATGGCCGAAGGAGAAAGTAGAGGATACCATTCGCTCCCTGGCCGGCACCTATTTTGATCCTCATGCCGTCGAATTGTTCTTTGATGTGTTTGGCTAGCCGAGTCTTTTACACCCTCCCCAAATTCAGTGTTCTTCTGCATTTGGGGAGGGTGTCCGCTAACGGCCCGCTGCTCTATGCGTGCAGGCCGGGTATAGCCCGACTCCCGAATATCGAATTCCCATTCCCTATTCCCTACCTCGAAATCTTTTTTCCCGATCCCCGAATATCGAATATCGAATTCCTATTCCCCCCCTCCTCCGCCTCCCCTAATTCACATACTTTCTACATAAAAAGTTAATAATATAATCATCTTATTCAAGTATCATGATGGCGTTTTCCCGAAAACAAGTTCCTTCTTGAAGGTTTTGGAGATTGACGCATCCCATGAAGATATTAAAATTCCTGGCATTGGCCGAAGGGCTGGTATTGGCTCTCATACTTTCTTCGTGTACTCCCCTGAGCTTGCAGGCTCCCTTGCTCCAGGCCCTTCCATCCCAGCCTCCCCTAACTCCGCCTTCCCCGCCTGAAGCCCTCGGGATTCAGTACTATTCGCCCTTGGAAAATGCCGAATATGTATCCAAAGCTGCCACCATTGTGGTTCGCTACGGACCCGTATTGACCGCTCAAAACCTTGCCGGGTTGCAGTTCGTGGTACAGGGTCTGCAGAGCGGCCTTCACGCCGGCCAGACCATTCTTGCGGACGATCATAAAACCGTCATTTTCAAACCCTCCAACCCCTTTACGCCGGGGGAGGGGGTTACGGTGGAACTCAACGGCCTGGCTTTGGATTCAAAGCATGTTTATCCTTCCCTTTCCTATTCCTTCATGGTGGCGGCCAATCAAATGCCCGGCTCGCCGGGCAGCAGCGAATTAGCCGCGCCCCCCATTCCCGCTGGCCCCCCGCGCAGCGCCTTTCCCAACTTTTTGACTGTGCCGCAGGATATACCTCATTTCACGATCACCTCCTCTTCCTCCAATGCCGGAGAGGGAGATATTTTTGTCGCGCCTTTTTACTGGACCAAGGCCAAGATTGGATCATACCTGTTGATCCTGAATGACCGGGGTCAGTTGGTTTACTACCGGTCAGTCGCGGACGCTCTCGATGCCTGGGATTTCAAGGAACAGCCGAACGGCTTGTTGTCCTATTATGATCAAAAGAATTCCACCTTCTATCTGATGGATTCCCACTATCAGGTGGTGGATAGCTATCAGGCGGGAGATGGCTATTTCGCCGACCTGCACGAGTTGCAGATCCTGCCGGATGGCAATGCGCTCTTGATGGCCTATGATGCCGAGCCTATGGATATGAGCAAGGCGGTTCAGGGCGGTAAAACGAACGCCACCGTTACCGGGTTGATCATCCAGGAACTTGATCCATCGAAGAATGTCATCTTTGAATGGCGCAGTTGGGATCATTTTTCCATNNGATATCATCTGGCGTTTGGGCGGCAAGCAGAATATGTTTACCTTTACCAACAACAGCCAGCACTTTGCCTACCAGCATGATGTCAGACAGCTTCCTAACGGCGATCTCACCGTCTTCGATAATCAAGGCTCCCAGCAAGCTCCGGCCCCCTCACAGGGTCTGGAATATAAGCTGGATGAAGTCAATAAGACCGTTACGCAGGTTTGGAGTTTTACACATACTCCGCCCGTCTTCGCCACCTTTATGGGCAACGTACAAAAATTGGCGGATGGAAATATGGTTCTTGGCTGGGGCGATCCCTCCCAGGCCGCCGGCTATTCATTTGTCAGCATGACCGAGGTCAACCCGGAAAACCAGACTATTTTAGAACTGACCTTCGATGAGCCTTATGTCAGTTATCGCGCCTTTCGCTTTCCCTGGCAGGGGACGCCCGCCACGCTGCCGGCCCTGGCCTACAAGATTGCCGGGAATACGCTGACCCTGGGCTATTCGTGGAATGGCGCCACGGATGTGACCTCCTATCGGGTGTATGGCGGCGCATCTCCGCAATCGCTCAACTGGATCGAAGAAAAGCCCAAGACCGATTTCGAGACCCAATCCCAGTTGACGGATCTCCAGCAGGGCGAGTGTTATTTCCAGGTGGCGGCCATGGACCAGAACGGCAACGAGATGGCTCGCTCGCAAATCATTTCCACTGATAACGTGAATTGTCCGGCTGTGCAATAAGACTTCTAAGATCTGTAAGACTTCTAAGACCTGTAAACCTTTGAGACTTCCGACGTGTAAAACTTTCCCCTTTCACCTCATCTAACCAGCATGACCCACTTACGAACCGTTTCCCAAACCATCGAACCCCAATACGTAATCGAGGGTGCAGACGTTTTGCTGCGTCGTTCCATCGCGCCGCACAAATCGAATCTCTTCGATCCCTTCCTGCTCNNGCTCTTCGATCACTTCGCCTTCAATGATCCGGTTGAAGGTCCCCTGCGCGGCTTCCCCATGCACCCGCATCGCGGTATCGAAACCGTTACCTACATGCTTGAAGGTTCCACGGCGCATCGCGATAGCCTCGGGAATTCCGGCCTAATCGGTCCCGGCGATGTGCAATGGATGACCTCTGGCCGCGGCATCCTCCATGAGGAAATGCCGCGGCGCGGTGAGAGCGGTAACATTTATGGATTCCAACTGTGGGTCAACCTGCCATCCAAACTTAAGATGACCGCGCCGCGTTATCAGGAAGTCAATGCCGCGACCATACCCACCTATGAAAAGGATGGGGTGAAGATTCGGGTCGTCGCCGGACAAGTGCATGATGTGATCGGCCCCGTTACCGAGATCGCCGCCTCGCCTCTTTATCTGGAGGTGGAACTGGCTCCCGGCACTATTTACGAGCAACCCATTCCAGGCGGCCATACTTTGCTTGCCTATGTCTTCGAGGGCGAAGCGCTGTTTGCGGATACGACCGTCGCCGCGGTTCACATGCTCAAATTTGCTGAGGGCGATTCGCTGCGCGTCAAAACCGAAAATTCGTTCGTTCGCTTCATGCTGATGGCGGGCGCTCCGTTCCGGGAACCCATTGCGCCCTATGGCCCGTTCGTCATGAATACCATGGAAGAGATTCAACAAACCCTGGTCGAACTGCATAACGGCACATTTATCCGGTAGGGGCGAGCCCTTTTTTGCAAGAACCCAATTCTCATGACCATGGTCTTCTCAAAGTTCATGGTGAATCTATGCTTTGGTATTTTTTTTAACGCGAAGCACGCGAAGTTTACTAAGAATCTTATTTTCTCTTCGCGATCGCCTGCCCTCGCTCCCTGCCCTTGTGTTCGCCTGCCATGTGTTCTTCAGGGTCAAGGGTTGAGGGTAGCGCGCTTGGCGGTTCATCACTTTTCACTGAATTTCTTCTTGCCCCGTCCGTGCCAATCCGTTAAATCCGTGTCATCCGTGTTCTATAACTT
>PMLN01000195.1 GCA_003158885.1 Anaerolineae bacterium | reverse complement strand
ACAGGTGATCCGCGGCTGGATGGGCGTGCCGTTGATCGTTCGCGATAAGCCGATTGGTTACCTTACCCTAGACAGTGACAAGCCTGATTTTTATAACGAGACCCATGCTGATATGGCGATGGCTTTTGCAAATCAAGCCGCCGCCACGCTTGAAAACGCCAGATTGTTCGAGAATTCATTGCAATCCACCCGAAGATGGGCTACGTTACATGCCGCGAGTCAGGAACTTGCGCGTATTAGTGAGAACTTAGAGCAGGTCTATGCTTCCATACACAATGCGGCTTCCAAGTTGTTTCCCATAGAAGTTTTCACGATTGCCCTCCTAGATGATAAACGTACTTCTATTGACGCAGTCTATCTTTATGATCGGGGTGAACGTAGTCTGGCTATGAACATCCCATTGGAAAAGGGATTTTCTGGTCGGGTGATTGAAAGCGGCGTTTCCATCAAGATTGACGATGATCTGGAAAGCCATCCAGGTGAGGTGGATTCGGTAACGTTTGGCTCTTTAGATCTGACGCGTTCGGTCTTGGCCGTGCCACTGCGCGTGGGAGACCAGGTCATTGGGGCAATGTCGGTCCAAAGTTACGAGCCGAACGTTTACAATTCGGAAGACCTGCTGTTGCTGGAACTGCTTGCCACGCAGGCTGCTATTGCCATTGAAAACACGCATCTGTTCGAAGATTCTCGTCGCAATGCGCAGGAATTTAAAGCGCTCGTCGAGACCACCCGCGATATATCCACACAACAGAACAACGAATCGCTTTTACAGATGATAGTCGAACGCGCGACCGAATTACTCCACAGTTCCGTTGGCGGTTTCTATTCTTATGATGCGGAACATGAAGAACTGGTATCAACTTTTTCCACTGGCATAATACTGCAGGTGGGTACACGCTTGAAACTGGGAGAGGGAGCCATGGGACGAGTCGCTCTCACCCGCGCACCAATTCTCATCGACGACTATCAAAATTGGGAAGGACGTTCACCAAGATTTGAGAACATTCCCTTCCGTGCGGTGCTTGGTGTCCCCGTGCTTTTTGGTGGAGAATTGATGGGCGTGCTGGAAGTGCGTGAGTACGGCGAATCGAAGCGCACCTTTACACAAAACGACGCAACCTTGCTATCGCTGTTTGCCGCGCATGTTGGCAGCGTGTTACATAATGCACGTCTGTTTGACCGATTGGAGGAACGCGTCGAGCAATTTTCCACTCTGCATACGATTGATCTGGTAATTGGCTCGACCACAGACCTGCGCGTCAGCCTGCAGGTTGTGCTCGAATCCATTGTCCGTCTGCTGAAAGTGGACGCGGCAAGCATCCTATTCTATAACCCGGGTACGCTCAACCTCGAATATGCGGGCGGTGTGGGATTCCACTTGGATTTGACTCACGCTGCTGTCGGCCTTGGAGATGGTCTGGCTGGCCGCGCTGCCGTAACGCGCCAAATAATAGATGTGCCTGAACTTTCCAATGCCGAACTCCCCCCGCCTTTCCGGCAAATGATCGAGCATGAAGGCTTCATTTCTTATCGGGGCCTTTCATTGATTGCCAAAGGCGAGGTAAAAGGTGTGTTGGAGCTTTATCGTCGTTCTCCTTTTCCATCCAATCCTGAATGGAATGATCTCCTCAATCTGCTTACTGGTCAAGCCGCAATCGCAATGGATAATGCGATGCTCTTCAACGATCTCGAACACACCAGTACTGAACTGGAGCTGGCGTATGACGNNATCCTTCTCAAGTCAAGCCCGCTCACCGACGAAGAATGGCAGATTATGCGTCAGCACCCATTAAATGCCTATAACCTGCTTTCTAAAATTTCATATCTGCGTTCCGCCCTCGACATTCCATATTGTCATCACGAAAAATGGGATGGCTCTGGTTACCCGCGCGGCTTGAAGGGAGAACAAATTCCATTATCCGCGCGTATGTTCTCCGTCGTGGATGTTTACGATGCGCTCTCGTACGACCGTCCTTATCGTTCGGCATGGCCAAAGGAAAAAATTATTGAGTACATCAAAGAGCAATCAGGTAAACATTTTGATCCACACGTAGTTGAGGCTTTTCTGGAAATAATATAGGAGGGATGTACACAGCCTAACCACAAGTCAATACGAAAGTAAATGAATAACACGATCCCCTTGCATATAAGCAAGGGGATTTTCCGTTCCTTGATAATTTCTTGATAGGCTCAGCTTACTTCTTGTTCAAAATTTGATACCTCTCCCGCTAGAATTGAGAAAACAGGAGAAAAAACTATGTCTGATCTAATTTATATTGGTCTTAGTCTGTTGTTTTTGGCCCTGAGCTATTGGTTCATCCTCGCTTGCGAGAAGCTGATGGAGGATCAAAAATGAACGTGTTGTATATCATCGTTGGGCTCATCACGCTGATTCTTTTTGTGTATCTGGTGCTTGCACTCGTTAAACCGGAGTGGTTCGGATGAACATCTACAGTTTGCTTCAACTCATTTTCTATGTGGTCGTACTAATCGCACTGGCCAAGCCGCTAGGCTCGTTCATGGCGAAGGTCTATCAGCGCGAGAAGACATTTCTCGATCCGGTATTAGGCCCGCTCGAGCGATTGATCTATCGCCTGGCAGGCGTTCACGCCGACGAAGAAATGACCTGGAAGGTCTACGCCATCGCCATGATTCTTTTCAACGTGCTTGGCTTGCTAGTAGTGTATGCACTTCAGCGTTTGCAGGGATATTTGCCGCTCAACCCGCAAGGCTTCGGGGCGGTTTCGCCCGATTCATCCTGGAACACTGCGGTCAGTTTTGCTACCAATACCAACTGGCAGGGGTACGGCGGCGAAGTGACCATGAGCTACCTGACCCAAATGCTGGCATTGACCGTCCAGAACTTCGTTTCGGCAGCCACCGGTATGGCTGTACTAATTGCGATGATCCGCGGGATTGCTCGTCACACCACCGATAAGATCGGCAATTTCTGGGTGGATATGACGCGCACAGTTCTCTATATTTTGTTGCCACTGGCATTCGTGCTGGCCCTTGCGCTCGTTTCACAGGGCGTGGTTCAGACTTTCAGCCAATATAAGACCGCAACTTTGCTGCAACCCACGAGCTACCAACAACCCAAGACCGATGCCAATGGCAACCCTGTTAAAGACGCCTCGGGCAACCCGGTTATGGATACCGTTCCTGTGACCGAGCAAACGCTGGCAGTCGGCCCGGCGGCTTCGCAAATCGCGATCAAGCAATTAGGAACGAACGGCGGCGGATTCTTTAACGTCAACTCCGCGCATCCGTATGAAAACCCGACACCTTTCTCGAACTTCCTCGAGATGCTATCCATCCTGATGATCCCGGCGGCGCTGGTTTATACGTTCGGCAAGATGGTGGGCGATACACGACAAGGCTGGGCGATCCTAACGGCGATGACCATCATCTTCGTGATCCTGCTGGCCGGAACCGTCTGGGCAGAACAAAGCGGCAACCCGGCCATCGCAAAATTGGGCGTGGACATCCAGCAGAGCAACATCAACCCGGGCGGAAACATGGAAGGCAAGGAAGTGCGCTTCGGCGTGGCCAATTCGGCGTTATGGGCCACGGCCACCACGGCCGCTTCGAACGGCTCCGTCAACGAAATGCATGACTCGAACATGCCGTTGGGCGGCATGATCCCCTTGTGGGAGATGCACCTGGGCGAGATCATCTACGGTGGCGTCGGGTCTGGACTATATGGCATGCTGGCCTTTGTGATCNNTGGGCAAGAAGATCGAAGCCTATGAAATGAAGATGGCCTCGCTATTGCTCTTAATCCCAATCTTTACAGCTCTAGTGGGAACCGCGGTCGCGGTGATCGTGCCCGCCGGTCGGGCTAGCGTTTTTAATCCGGGCCCGCATGGCTTCACCGAAATCCTGTACGCCTTCTCGTCTGCAACCGCCAACAATGGGAGTGCTTTTGCGGGCCTGAATGCGAACACACCGTTCTATAACACTGCGCTAGGTTTCCCTTTGTTCTTCGCCCGTTACTGGCTGGCGATCCCAGCTTTGGCAATTGGCGGTTCACTAGCGCGCAAGAAAAAAGTGCCAACAGGTGCGGGCACATTGCCAACCCATACGCCGCTCTTCATTGCATGGCTGATCGGTGTCGTAGTTATTGTCGGCGCGCTTGGATTCCTACCGGCGCTGGCGTTAGGCCCGATCGTCGAGCATTTGATGATCTTCGCCCATTAGACTGGATTTAGAGAATGAATACACCCATTAAAAAGAAATCCGTATTTCAACGCAAACTCTACCAGCGCGCCATCCTGGATTCGTTCATCAAACTGAACCCGCGCTGGATGGTGAGAAACCCGGTGATGTTCGTGGTGGAAGCCGGCAGCCTGCTAACCACCGGTTTGTGGATCCAAGCTTTGTTCGGCAAAGGCGAAGCGCCGACCGGCTTCATCGGAGCGGTAGCGATTTGGTTATGGTTCACGGTTCTATTTGCGAACTTCTCCGAGGCTGTTGCGGAGGGACGCGGCAAGGCTCAAGCTGAAGCCTTGCGAAAGACGCGCCAAACCACGCAGGCGAAAAAGCTGAAGACACCAAACCATGAAACCAAATACGATCTCGTGGCTTCAACGACATTACGCAAAAGCGATATCTATCTGGTGGAGGCCAACGACACTATTTCCGTGGACGGCGAAATCATCGAAGGGATTGCGTCCGTAGATGAAAGCGCAGTAACCGGCGAAAGCGCGCCGGTGATCCGTGAAGCAGGCGGCGACCGTTCAGCGGTCACAGGCGGGACGCGGCTCTTATCTGACTGGTTAATCATCCGTGTCACCGCGGATCCTGGCGAAGGATTCCTGGACCGAATGATCGGTTTGATCGAAGGCGCGAAGAGACAGAAGACGCCCAATGAAATTGCGCTCAACATCTTACTGGCAGGCTTCACCCTGATCTTCCTGATCGTGTGCGCAACGCTATTGCCTTACTCGCTTTACAGCGTGCAGAGCGCGGGCAAGGGCGTACCGATCACGATCACGGTGTTAATCGCACTGCTGGTGTGTTTGATCCCAACCACGATCGGNNCCGCATGATCCAACGCAACGTGATCGCCATGTCTGGAAGAGCCGTGGAAGCGGCGGGCGATGTGGATGTGCTCCTGCTGGATAAGACGGGAACCATCACGCTTGGAAACCGTCAAGCAGTGGAGTTGATCCCTGTCGGCGGAGTCTCTGCTCAAGAGCTAGCCGAGGTAGCGCAGTTAGCTTCCTTAGCCGATGAAACACCTGAGGGCCGTTCTATTGTTGTTCTTGCCAAAGAAAAATATGGCCTACGAGGCCGCACGATGGGCTCCAGCGAGGAAGCTCCCGAAGGAATGCACTTTGTTCCGTTCACTGCCCAGACTCGTATGTCCGGTGTGGATTTCGACGGTACAGCTATTCGCAAAGGCGCGCCCGATTCCATTATGGCATTGGTCGAATCGAGCGGTCATACCGTTCCTTCCGACCTTAAAGCCAGCGTGGACAAGATTGCACGCGCAGGCGGCACGCCATTGGTTGTTGCGCGCAATGGCGAGGCTCTCGGCGTAATCAATCTCAAGGATATTGTCAAGGGTGGGATTAAAGAGCGCTTTGCTCAATTACGAAAAATGGGCATCAAGACCGTGATGATCACCGGCGATAACCCGCTGACCGCGGCGGCCATCGCGGCGGAAGCCGGAGTGGACGATTTTCTGGCACAAGCCACACCGGAAGCGAAACTCAAATTAATCCGCGAATATCAAAGCGGCGGGCGGCTGGTGGCCATGACCGGCGACGGCACGAACGATGCGCCGGCGCTGGCCCAAGCCGATGTGGCGGTGGCCATGAACACCGGCACGCAACCGGCGCGTGAAGCCGCCAACATGGTGGATTTAGACAGCAACCCCACCAAACTCATTGAAGTGGTCGAGATCGGCAAGCAATTGTTGATGACGCGCGGCGCGTTAACTACATTTAGCATCGCGAACGATGTGTCGAAATATTTTGCGATCATCCCGGCCGCGTTTGCAAGCACGTATCCCATCCTGAACGCGCTCAACATCATGCGGCTGACGACGCCGCAAAGCGCGATCATGTCGGCAGTGATCTTCAATGCCCTGATCATCGTTGCGCTCATTCCACTCGCCTTGCGCGGCGTACCTTACCGCGCGGTAGGTGCGGCGCGTTTGTTGCGCGACAACATTTTGATCTACGGCGTGGGCGGGGTGATCGCGCCCTTCATCGGGATCAAGTTGATCGATATGCTGCTGGCGGCTTTGCACCTGGTTTAAAAACGGGATTCATCCACAGATTTCGCAGATACCGCAGATAAAGAAAAACATCTGCCAATCTTAAAAGCCTGATGCTTGCCCGCTAAAAACGGTTGAACCAAAAGGATCAAACTATGAAACATCATATCCATTTCAGCGTTGAACTATTTCGAAACTCAGCCTATGCGGTCCTGATCGTTTTTGCCACAACCTTCTTCCTGTTACTGGTCGGGCGAAATGAAATCGGCGAAGGCGTGATCGCATTGATCTATCTCATGCCGGTCATCTGGAGCGGCTATCGCTGGGGACAAGGACCGGGGATGAGCGCGGCATTGGCGGCGGCGCTGGCCTTCGACTTCCTTTTCATCCCACCCTTTTACACGTTCACCATCGGGAGCCTGGAAGGCTGGCTGGTACTGGCAATCTTCCTGGCCGTGGCAGTCATTTTGATCGGCCGCTTCGAAGCAGTTCTATCCAAAGCGCGCCAAGCGACCTTCATGTATGAGCTGAGTTCGGCCCTGGCGAACACACGCACGCAGGATGCAGTCGCCCACACCGCGGCCCGCTATATCCAACAGTTATTCCAGGCACAGTTGGTCAATGTAATTTTCCGCCAGCCAACCGGCGAGTCGCCGCGCATCGCAGTCAGCGAGCCGCATGACGGCCAAGGCAAAGGCAAGCCGGATTGTCTGCTTCCCATTTTGAATGCATGGGGATTGATCGGCGAAATCCAAATCTGGCGCGGCGAGTATGGGAACCTGCCATCCGAAGACAATCCACTGCTCCAGAACTTTGCAGTGCAAACTGCAAAGGCGCTGGAACGGACACAACCCGTCATTAATAAAGAAACCGCCAATGGCTTCGCTTCAAAACCATCGGCAAAGTAGAAGGTGAAAATGATCTCACAAATTAAACCCGCTGTAATCCTATTGCTAATTTTTACCGTCCTGACGGGCATTGTTTATCCACTGGTCGTGACGGGCATCGCCCAACTGGTTTTTCCAGCGCAGGCGAACGGCAGTTTGATCATCAAGAACGGCAAGGCCGCCGGCTCGGAATTGATCGGGCAATCGTTCGATGATCCGAAATATTTCTGGGGAAGGCTTTCGGCCACCGGGCCATTCCCCTATAACGCCTATTACGCCCAAACGCTGACGGGTTCATCCGGTTCAAACTACGGGCCGACGAATCCGGCTTTGATGCAAGAAGTCCAAGGGCGGATCGAGGCGTTGAAAGCGGCCGATCCAACCAATACCACGCCGATCCCGGTTGACCTGGTGACATCATCCGGAAGCGGGCTCGACCCGGATATCAGCGTAGCCGCGGCTCTTTATCAAGTTCACCGCGTTGCCGCCGCGCGAGGTTTGACCGACGCACAAGCCAAAGCTTTGGTGGATCAATATACAGAAGGCCGCCAGTTTGGTTTTCTGGGCGAACCGCGCGTGAATGTGCTGGAGTTAAACCTGGCGCTGGATGCTTACAAACCTTGATGACCTAATGAGCCGGTGGAGTCAAAATCAGCCGATCTTGACGCAATCTTGACTCCACCAGCCACTTTCCTCTCCCTTTTTGACGGCCGATTGAATAAACTACAGTTTGCAACGACAGCATGGATAATCCGACCCGGCAACGGAATTGGAATACAATAGATATTGATTATGATGGAACAGCGTCCCGATCCTGATAAACTACTGGAACAGGTGCAAGCGGAAGAAAAGTCGGCGAAGCGCGGGCGGCTTAAGATCTTCCTGGGTTATGCCGCAGGCGTGGGGAAAACCTATGCCATGCTGGAAGCCGCCCGGCAGAGAAAAGCAGAGGGGATTGACGTTGCCATCGGGTATCTCGAAACCCACAAACGGGTCGAGACGGAGCGCATCGCACAAGGGTTGGAAACGATCGCGCGCAAAACCATCGAATATCACAACGTTACACTCACCGAAATGGATGTGGACGCCATTCTTATCAGAAACCCCAAACTGGCATTGGTGGACGAACTGGCACACACCAACACGCCCGGCTCGCGCCATCCCAAACGCTACCTGGACGTGGAAGAATTATTGGAAGCGGGGATTGACGTATACACTACACTGAACATCCAGCACCTTGAAAGTTTAAACGATGTCGTCGCGCAAATTACCGGAGTGCTGGTACGAGAAACCATTCCGGACCGCGTGATTGACGAGGCGAACGAACTGGAACTGATTGACCTGCCGCCGGAGGAACTGCTGAACCGCCTGCGGGAAGGGAAGGTGTATGTTCCGGATCAAGCCGCGCGCGCAATCCAGGATTTTTTCCGCAAGGGAAACCTGACCGCTTTACGCGAGATGACCATGCGGCGTGCGGCGGAGCGCGTGGACGACCAGATGCGTTCCTACATGCAGACGCAGACCATCGCCGGTCCATGGGCGGCGGCGGAACGCGTGATGGTCTGCATCAGCCCCAACCCGATGGGGGAACGCCTGATCCGATCGGCGCGCCGCCTGGCGGATGAACTCAACGCGGAATGGCTGGCGGTTTACATTCAAACACCCCATGACAGCACCCTGCCGGAACAGAAGCAGGATTTTGCGACGCGGTCACTGAGACTGGCAGAGGAACTGGGAGCGCGCACGGCCATGCTGCCGTCCAGCGGTTCGGCGAGCGCCCTGGCCGAGACGGTCATCCATTTCGCACACAAAAACAACGTCACTAAAATTGTGGCAGGCAAGCCCATGCGTCCGCAATGGATGGAGATCCTGCGCGGTTCCTTCGTGAATGAGCTGATCCGCAGAAGCACCGATATTGATATTTATGTGGTGCCGTCGTCCGAACCGCCGCACGTGCCTCCCGAAGAAAACCCACTGCGCCCGCACAGCCACATCCCTGCCTACTTATTCAGCCTGCTGTTGGTGATCGCGGCAACCAGCGTGGGTTATTTAATCGGCAACACCATTTCGCCGACCAACCTGGTGATGGTCTATCTGCTGGCCGTGGTGATTTCCGCGATCTATCTGGGCCGAGGCCCCTCCATCCTGGCCGCCATCGCAAGCGTCCTGGCATTTGACTTTTTCTTCGTCCCGCCGCGTTATACCTTTTCCGTAATGGACACGGAATACCTGCTGACATTCATCGGATTACTACTGGTCGGCATCGTCATCAGTTATTTAACCGTGCAGGTGCGCGAACAGGCCAACACGGCGCAGGCCCGCGATGTGCAATCCACAGCCTTGTATGAACTCGGCCGCGACCTGACAGCTATAGTAGCCCTGGATGCAATCGCCCAAACCATCATTTTGCATATCAGCCAGACGTTCAACCGGGAGGCCGCCATTTTCCTGCCGGAAAAAGACGGTTCACTAAAAGCATATGTCTCCAGCCCAACGCTGGCAATCGCCGACAACGAACTGGCAGTGGCCGACTGGGCGTTCAAGCGCGGACAAACTGCCGGACGCGGGAGCGATACCTTGCCGGACGCATCCATGCGATATCAACCCCTGCAAACTGCGCGCGGCATTGTGGGGGTATTGGGCGTCAGACCCTCCGATTCGGCACACTACCTGACGTCCGACCAGCACAGAACGCTGGACGCGTTCGCCAACCAGGCCGCGATCGCGATCGAAAGAGCGCGGCTGGTGGAGCAAACCCGCCAGACCGAAATATTGGAGATCACCGATAAATTACAATCGGCGTTATTGAATTCCATTTCTCACGACCTGCGCACCCCCTTGGTTTCGATCACCGGCGCGTTAAGCAGTTTAGCCGAGGATTCCATCACCCTCAATGAAGCCACGCGGCGGAACCTGATCGAAACCGCACGCGGCGAGGCAGACCGCCTCAACCGGCTGGTGGGCAACCTGCTGGATATGACGCGGCTGGAAGCGGGGGCCGTGAAGGTCAAGTCCGAGCCATGCGATATCCAGGATGTGATCGGCTCGGCACTGGGGCAACTGGACACGCGCAAGGAGAACCATCCGATCATGGTCAATGTACCACCCGACCTGCCCTTCGTGGCCATGGACTTCGTTTTGATCTCGCGCGTGCTGGTGAACGTGATTGATAATGCCATCAAATATTCACCGGCAGGATCGCCGATCGAAATCAAAGCGCATCCCGCCAGCGGTTACATGGAAATCGAAGTGGCAGACCGAGGCATCGGAATCCCCAATGAAGACCTATCACGGATCTTCGACAAGTTCTACCGGGTGCAGAGACCCGATAATATCACCGGCACAGGACTGGGACTTTCCATCAGCAAGGGAATCATCGAGGCACACGGCGGTTTCATCGCGGCAGAGAATCGAAGCGGCGGCGGAACCATCATGACGATCGCACTGCCGATCAAATAAACCATGAGCGATACAGACACAGACCTAAACATCCTGATCGTGGACGATGAGCCTGCCATCCGGCGCTTCCTGAAGGCCTCGCTGGGAGCATACGGCTACACCATCACGGAAGCGGTCTCCGGCGAAGACGCATTGAGGATCGCGGCCACGAGCCGCCAGGATATCGTGATCCTCGATCTCGGACTGCCGGACATTGACGGGGTGGAAGTGACGCGCAGGTTGAGGGAATGGTCAAGCATCCCGATCATCATCCTATCGGTGCGAGAACATGAAAACGACAAGATCGCGGCGCTGGATGCGGGGGCAGACGATTATTTGACCAAACCGTTCGGCATCGGGGAGTTAATGGCACGTATGCGCGTGACCCTGCGCCGGACCGCGCAGGATACGAGCGAGCCGGTCTTTGAATCGGGCGGACTGACGATGGATTTCGCCAATCGAGAAGTAAAGATCAACGGCGAGAGCGTGACGCTGACGCCCACCGAATATGATCTCTTGCGAACGCTGGTCAAACACGCAGGCAAGGTGCTGACGCATCGCCAGCTTCTGCTGGCTGTGTGGGGGAATGCCTATGAAGGCGAAACTCACATCCTGCAGGTGAATATCAGCAACTTGCGCCGGAAAATCGAGCCAGACCCGCTGAGGCCGGTTTATGTCGTGACGGAGCCGGGAGTGGGATACCGGTTGAAGGTGGTTTGAAGAAGGGGGGATTCGGGAATCGGGGGTCGGGAATAGGGAATGGGTCATGGGTCATAGGTCATGGATGATGAAGAGATATTCGATATTCGATACTCGATA
>PMLN01000211.1 GCA_003158885.1 Anaerolineae bacterium | reverse complement strand
CAAAGAATATGATCTTGCAATTGCTGACTATAATAGAGCCATTGAGCTTAATCCGTCCGACAATACGGTCTACATGTCTCGCGGTAATGATTACAAAACCGAAGGCCGTACTGACCTGGCAATGATTGACCTCAAAAAAGCGTTGAACATTGATCCTGGTGATACAGATAGTCTTGTTTCCCTGGGGCTCGGATACGAAGCACAAGGCAATCACGAACAAGCTATAGACGCTTATACCAAAGCGATAGCTTCAGATCCGATGGACAAGCTGGCTTATGAAGACCGCGCTGGGGCTTACACTGACGCGGGGAAATATGACTTGGCGATCACCGATTATGATACACTGCTCAACTTGTACCCGGACTTCGCTGATGAAATTGGATCCCGTGGATTGGTTTATGCTGCCTCGGGTCAACATGACCTGGCGATGGCCGACTACCAACACGCACTTTCGATTGACCCTAACAACGCACAGGCACACTATGGGCTGGCTGAAGAATATCGCACCAGCGGCGAGTTTGATCTAGCCATAGGGAATTACACGAGGGCAATACAGACAAACCCTGAGATGTGGGAGGCGTATTTGGAGCGGGGACTGGCCTACGAAGCGGAAGGCAAGTATGATTTGGCGATTTCCGATAGTACTCAGGTACTTCAAATTGATCCAGCTTCTTTTGCAGGCTATGTAAATCGCAGTAGTGCGTATCTAGGCGCCAACAAATCTGATTTAGCGATTGCTGATGCAACTAAAGCCATTGATCTCGCTCCAACCCGATATGAAGGCTATTTCAACCGTGCCAGTGCCTATTTGGCACGAGGAAAACTCGACCTAGCCATTGCCGATTACAGCAAGGTGCTCCAGTATAATCCGAACCGGTGGGACATCTGGGCAGATCGAGGAGAGGCTTATCGCGCACAGCGCAATTTTGACCTAGCAATTGCAGATTATAACCAGGCTCTCGCGGTTGTTCCGACTCATCCCGAAATCTATACTGATCTAGGTCAAGCACTGGAATCCCAAGGCAAAAGCGAATTGGCAATAGATGACTTCACAAAGGCAATCGAACTGGATCCGAACAATTCGTTTGCCTATTCCTGGCGAGGAAATGTTCTTAACATGTTGCGAGAATACCAGCAAGCGATTTCTGACTTTCAGAAAGTCGTATCCCTAAGTCCAAATGATTCATATGCTTACTGCATGCTTGGATTCACTTACGTTGAAAAAGGCGATCAGCAAGCGGCCATTCCCTATCTTCTACAGGGAGTAAGGCTGGACACAAGGCATGCGTATCCGCAATGCAGGAGCGTTCTACAGGATGTGCAAGTGGGTGAGAAAGTGATCGTTAACATAGCTACCCCATGAGTTATATGCCGATCAGCCGTTGCAGAGACCTATTTTTAATTTTAAAAGATTGATATATTAAGACTCAACTCACGATCCTGACCTTTTTCCAATACCTCAACAATCCATCTGCGCTCATGCCGAGCGGGTTTGCCAAATCATAGGCCTTCACTGCCTCGGCGCTCAAGCCTTGAGCGTGAGCCTGCGCATTCACCCAATCCGTAAATTGCTGGCGCAATTCTTCAACGGACGGCTCGGCAGGCATCACGGCTTCCAGCCATTTCTCCGCGGCGTTCAATTCCTTTTCAAGCTGGTCCAAATGCCACTGCGGATCATTGAAAATTCCAAAATGCGTCGGTGCGATGCGATTGAATTTTTCCTTTCGCAGGCGGGTCAAGGTCTCACGCCACTTGCCGAAATGCAGTTCCGGCGGGGGCATGGGCAGGCGCAAATAGGGATAACCCGGAATGCGCACACCGCCCACATCGCCTGTGAAACAAAGGTCTTCGAATAAATAAGCATAATGGTGTTCGGCGTGGCCGGGCGTATTAATAGGAAGGAAGCGTAAATTACCGATGGCGATCTCTTCCCCATCGTTCACAATTCTCAGCCGATCCTCAGGCACGGGCAGGAATTCACCCCACAGCGTTTCCATCTTATCGCCATAGATACGCGTCGCGCTCGCCAGCAGTTTTTCGGGGTTCAACATGTGCGGCGCACCGACTGGATGAACGATGATCTGCGCACCCTGCCGGCCCCACCAACCCGCCGAACCGGCATGGTCGAGATGGATATGCGTCAACAATACATGGGTGACATCCGCGCTGGAAAAGCCATGTGCTTTGAGGGCCGCTTGAAGCGCGGGGAGAGTCGAGCCGGGGCCGCATTCGACCAGCACGACACCGCTCGAATGTTTGATCAGATACGCGGCAATGGCCTGCGTCTTGCCCTGAAAGTTCAAATCAAGTGTGATAACTTCGGTCTTTGCCATGCGATAATATCCTTGGAAACATGAGTAGCTGGAAAGTTGGAGAATGTCTTCGCCAGATCCGATTCGCATGCCACCGGGCAAACCGGAACGCCGCGCTCCATCAATTGCGCCTCAAGTTTATCACTCCCACCGCGCCCGCCAAACGAGGCCGCCGAAAGCAAGATCACGACCGGATGCAAATTGCGGCGCTGAAGATCATTCACCGCGATCAACAGGTCGGGTCGAATGGTGGGCGTAACGAGAATGACGCTCGAGCCGGAGGGCAAATGCCGGGACTGGGCGCCGACCAAAGCCGCCAGCGGCAGGCTGCCCTTGCCTTCGAGAAACGCCAGCGTTTCTAGGATCTTGTTCTCCTGCCGTTCGTTATGTTCAGCGGGGATCATGGTATACGCGCGGTCTGCAGCGACAAAACCAACCGAGCGCTTTTGCTGGATGAAATAATGAACCAATGAAGCCGTAATGGTAATGCCGTATTCCAGCGTGGAGGGCGGAAGAGTGAACTTGGGGCGGCGCGTGAACAGCATGTCTTCGACGGGTAATTCGGGCATTTCATCGTGAGGCTGGACCGCCTGCACGCTTAACTGCGCGTCGAGGAACAGCCAGACTTCGGCCTGCGGGTCCTGGTCGAATTCCTTCACCATTAATTGGCCGCGCCGGACGGAGGTGGGCCAATGGATACGCTTCATCGGATCGCCGGGGTTATATTCACGCACGCCGGAAGCATGAGGGGTGATATCCGTTGATTTGCGGCGGGTTACCTGTCCGCCGGGCAGCAGGCCGGGCGGCGAAAGGAAAGATTCAATAGGGAAGATCATCGGCAGGACGGTCACCGATTTCAAGGCGCTGATCCTTTTCTCGATGCGGAACAAACCCAGCGGATCGGAAACCGTGACGATGGTGGGGCCTAACGGAAAACTGCCGCGCCGCGTCAGCCACATGCGCACCGCGTAGGTTTGTTTTTGATGGCCGCGCAGCGAGGTGAGCAAACGGGAGCCGGAAGTGGAAATCGGTGTGGCGTTCCTGATCTCGACCCACAAAGCCGGCAGGCGGCTTCCATTATTTATATCGAAGCGCTCCTTGAAGACATCCCCCACACTGCCGCGCCGGGCATCCGAGTTGCGTTCCACATGCAGGGAACGTGCGATGAAAAAAGTCCACAGCCAGGCGCCGATGGACAACAACAAGCCCAGATAAAGCATGTGCGAATAGAAAGCCGGACCGCCCGCCAACATGCCCGCCAGGCCGGCCAGGATCAAAAGCGCAATGAGGATACGGCTGGGCGTCATTTCGATTTGATATCGGCCTTGGCTTCCGAAGCCGGCGCCTGGAAACCGCCGCCCGGCACCGGCATGGCATGAATGATACCCTGAACGATGCGGTCGGCGTCCAATTCACGCAGGCGCGCTTCGGGGCTGACGATGATGCGATGCGCCAGGACCGAGACAGCCAGGTCTTTCACATCATCCGGCAACACATAATCGCGGCCCTGCAGGGCAGCGTAAGCCTGACAGGCGCGCGCCAAACCCAAGGTGCCGCGCGGACTCGCACCGAGGTAAATATCAGACGATTGGCGCGTACGCCGCGTCAGGTCGGTAATGTAGCGTTTGGCAGCCTGGGAGAGGTAAATGGCTTTGATGGTCTCGGCTGCCTCCAAAACCTCCTGCGCCTTGACCACTGCCTGGAGCGTCTCGATGGGATGCTTGAACTGCTGTCCATCCAGGATCTTGATCTCGTCCAATAGATCGGGATAGCCAAGCCGGACGCGCAGCAGGAAACGGTCCAGTTGGGCCTCCGGAAGCGGGAAGGTGCCTTCATATTCAATGGGGTTCTGGGTGGCAAGCACCATGAACGGGCGCGGCAAAATGTGCGTCACCCCGTCCACTGTAACCTGATGCTCCTCCATGGCTTCCAGCAGGGCGGCCTGGGTCTTGGGCGTGGCGCGGTTGATCTCGTCCGCCAGGATGACCTGGCCAACAATCGGGCCGGCGCGGAACTCGAATTCCCTGGCCTGCTGGTTATAAATGGAAACACCGGTGATATCGCTGGGCAGCATATCGGGCGTGAACTGGATGCGGCNNCATAACAGTCCGACCACGATCAATTCCAGCGCATCCCGCTTGCCCACAATGACCTTTTCAAGATTGCCGATCAGGCGTCCGCCGAATGATTTGATGTCCATTGCGCTTGTCCTATAAAGAGAATGCGCCGATTCTACCTTGCAAT
>PMLN01000087.1:2129-6258 GCA_003158885.1 Anaerolineae bacterium | reverse complement strand
AAGGTTTGCCGCCGGATCAACCAGCTCACCGAGATAAATAATCCGTTCGATATTCGCCCGCCCGGCGGCTTCGGAAAAATTGCGCGCGGCGTTCATGTCGCGTTCGGCGCTGGCTTTATTTCCCTGCATTCCGTGAATCAAATAATAGGCCGCCGAAACATCCTTCAACGCCCTGTCCAGCGTTTCAGGAATCAAGGCATCGCCTTCAACGATTTCGACCTGTTTAAACCAGGGGCGTCCGCGTAACCGGCTTGCGTCACGCACCAGACAGCGGATGCGATAGCCGGCATCCAGAAGCCTCACTGCGAGTCGTCCGCCCACGTAGCCGGTCGCGCCAGTAATTAGAATGAACTTATCCTTCAACATTGACCGAATTATAACGCCCAGCCCACTTCGCGTTTTACGTTTTGCCTTTTATGCCTCTTTTATTGTACAATCTTCGTATGACCTTGCCTTTGCTTTGGGTCTCGCTGGCATTTCTCAGCGGCATTGTGCTGAATCGATTCCTGCATGCTCCGCTGGCGGTCTGGCTGATCATCACATTGATACCGATCATTGATGCGATATTTCTCCGCAGAAGATTCGCGCGTCTGGCATCGCTCAATGTTTGGCTGATCGCCGCCTCATGCATTGCGCTGCTGCTGGGCGCCTTCCGTTACCAACAGACCATCCACAAAATAACGCCGGCAGATGTGTCCTGGTATAACGATCTGAAAGCCAATGTATTGGTCACAGGCACGCTCGTTGAACTGCCCGATTATCGGGATACATATACCAATCTCCGGCTTAACGTTACACAATTGGATAACGGCAAAAAAACCTTCAATGTGAGCGGTCTATTGCTCGCACATGTTCCCGCCAATCAGACGTATGAATACGGTGAAGAGCTTCGTCTGCGAGGTCTATTGCAGACACCCCCTCAAAACGAGGATTTCTCGTATCAGGAGTATTTGGCGCATGAGGGTGTTTTCAGCTATATGCCAGGCAGCGAGGTGACTCTCCTGCCGGGTAATGATGGCAATCCAATCATCCGGTTCATTTATGCCGTCAAGCAGAAATCGCTCGATAATCTGTACCGCATCTTTCCTGATCCGGAAGCATCCCTGCTGGGGGGCATTTTGCTGGGCGAAGCCAGCGGCCTGCCCAACCCCATCCAACAAGCCTTCAAAGATACAGGTACGGCACATATCATTGCCATTTCCGGCTTTAACATTTCGATTATCGCCGGGATTTTCATATTCCTCTTCAGCCGATTATTCGGTGCGCGGCGCGGCGCAATCCTGGCCATTCTTGGCATTGCCTTTTATACGTTCCTGGTCGGGGCGGGGGCTTCGGTAGTGCGGGCTGCACTGATGGGCACTCTGGCTCTGTTCGCATCACAAATTGGGCGGCGCCAGCTGGGGATCAATACGCTGGCATTCGTCGCGGCGTTGATGGCATTGTGGAATCCGCTGTTTCTTTGGGATGCCAGTTTTCAACTTTCGTTCTTTGCGACCCTGGGACTCATTCTTTATGGAAATCCGCTTCAACAGAAAGCTGAAAATCTCATCACCCGCTACTTTCCGCAATCCAATGCACAGCAAATTTCAAAGTTTCTCTCCGGCTTTTTTCTCCTCACCCTTGCAGCACAAGTCACCACCCTACCCATTATGGCATATCAATTCAAACAAATCTCGCTCGTTTCATTAATCGCCAACCCGTTCATCCTGCCTGTCCAACCGGCAGTGATGATTTTGGGCGGGTTGGCCGTTATCCTCAGCTTGATCTTTCTACCTCTTGGACAATTAATGGCATGGATCGCCTGGCCCTTGACGGCTTATACGATTCGCATGGTGGAATTATTTGACGCCGTGCCGCATGGAACGATTCCATTGGGCAACCTCTCGCCAGCCCTGGTTGTATTGTTCTATGCAGTGCTTCTAACATTCACTTTTGCGGGCTCCCGTATCAAGGAATTCATGGGGTCCCTTTATCATAGAATTGCCAATCTATCCGCCGTCACCATCCTGACGGCCCTATTGATCTGCGCGATCCTAGTGTGGCGCGTCGTGGCCAGCATATCAGACGGAAAACTGCATATCACATTCCTCGATGTCGGTTCGGCGGATGCAGTTCTCATCCAAACTCCGAGTGGAAGGCATATTCTTATTAACGGCGGTCCCTCCGCTTCAGCACTCTCAGACGCGCTCGGAACAAGAACCTCGCTGCTGAATCGGAATCTGGATTGGCTGATCATCGCCTCCACCAACGAGAACCAGGTGGCATCCCTGCCGCGCGTGCTCCTGCGTTATCCGCCTGCAAACGTTTTATGGAGCGGCAACGAGGAAGCATCGTTTTCATCGCGCCAATTGACGGGCTGGCTGGTGGAGCAATCGCTGCCAGTTACACCGGCGAAAGCAGGACAAACGCTCGAACTTGGCGATGGCATTACATTGAAAGTGCTGGATGTTTCATCGCTTGGCTCAACGCTTTTGATCGAGTGGAATGACTTCCGCGCCTTGCTCCCCATTGGAGAAAACTTCGATACATTGAACAATCTTCAAAACGGAAAGATGGTGGGACCGGTAACCGTCCTATTGTTGTCGCAAAGCGGCTATGCCCCGCTGGCGCCCCCGGAATGGATCCAAAATTTGAATCCAAGACTGGTTGTGATCAGTGTCGCGGCCGCGGATCAAAGCGGCCTTCCCAATCAGGAGACCCTTGATGCACTATCAGGCTATTCCGTGCTCCGGACGGATCGGAATGGCTGGATCGAGATTTCCACAGACGGCAGGCAAATGTGGACAGCCACGCAAAAATGAAAGGCTCTGNNCGCAAGGTTGAGAATGGAAAACACAAAAACTGGTCTATCGCCTCATGCCGAATGGTATTTTGGATGCAAATTTGCACGAATTCATACGATTTTCAGTCCAAAATTGGTGCGAATTCATCTGATTCGCATCCCATTTTGCCTATTGGCGTTCTGTCGCATATGGCTTTCGCCGCAGGGTTAGACTGGCGCAATTAGGCATTTTTACTCGTAACCTTGCGCTGTAATATTAGGGGGCGTTGGTGCATGAATATTTTTCGTCCCACTTTGGGACAGATTTCGGGTAGTTTGACAAGCGACTTCTCCCACTTTTGCCTGAAAATCAGCCAAAATTTGGGATGGCACTCTCAAAAAGGCGATTTATGCACCAAAGCCAAATAGAAATCAAAACCGGCCATCCCACATATGCTGCGGGGTGGCCGGTATTGGGGTATGGATGATAAAAGAAGAGATATTCGAGAATCGGGAATGGGGCATGAATCATGCTTAATGGGGGAAGGGAGATGGTTTGAACGAAGACGGAGAACAGAAGATGGGAATGAAGATTGGTCAGCCGTGCTATAATTCTGCGCGTGAGGCTATGATGCTAACGAAAACCAAACGGTTACCCATCCCGCGTAAAAAGATTGCCGCCTTTTGCAAGCGCTGGTATGTTTCCGAGTTTTCAGTGTTCGGATCTGCCATTCGGAAGGATTTCAGGCCGGATAGCGATGTGGACGTGATGGTTGTTTTTGAACCCGCTGCTCCGATCGGTCTATTCGAGATGGCCCATATGCAAGTGGAACTTGAAACCCTGTTTGGCCGACCCGTAGACCTCGTTGAAAAAGAGGGCCTCCGGAATCCCTACCGGCGCCGCGAAATCCTGAAAACTGCAAAGGTGGTGTATGCCGCCTGAAGATCGGGAACAATCATATCTCTGGGATATGCAGACAGCGGCCCGGGAAGTGATCGGCTTTATGAAAAACGTAAAGTTCGCTCAATTCGGGAAGGACAAACTCCTGCGTTCTGCTGTCGAAAGGCAGTTATTGATCATCGGTGAAGCAGCCAATCATATTTCGCCGCAATTTCGGAGCAAGCATCCTCAAATTGCGTGGCCGGACCTCATAGCCCTTCGCAACATTCTGGCTCATGAATATGGTGAAGTTCTCACCGTGCGGGTTTGGCTGGCCGCGACGAAAAGCGCACCCGAGTTGTTGGAATCCTTGAAGGGAATGATCCCCGATTAGAAAAGTGTTTTGGGCAGCGACGGATTACACATACACCGCCGCTCATCCCCATGCGGTGACGGGCGCGACAACCTTTAGCTTTAAACTTCCCATG
>PMLN01000087.1:0-2100 GCA_003158885.1 Anaerolineae bacterium | reverse complement strand
ACGGCGATTCCCAATGAGCCAAATAGAAAGTGGATTCAGCCATTCCGCCGGTTACTTCAGAGAAAGCCATAACAATGCAAATCCAACATCTCCCGCAAATTTTCGATCTGCAAGGAAAAGTAGTGCTTGTTACCGGTGGCAGCACCGGGATCGGGGCTGGAATTGCAAAACGTTTTGCATCGGCAGGCGCGGATGTTGCTNNCACAACTGTTTGTGAGTACATAGAAAGTATGGGTAGAAGAGCATGTGCGATCCCGGCAGATATTTCTGATCCTGTACAAGTAAACTCCTTGTTTGATAATGTTACCAGCCGGTATGGGGCCATCCATATTTTGATAAATAATGCCGGTATTTACCCGGCTGCAGATTTGCTAAATATGACTCCTGAAGAGTGGGACCAAACCCTGGATATTGACCTCAAATCCGTATTTTTATGCACCCAAGCGGCAGCCAGGAAAATGATCGCGGCCGGACAAGGGGGAGCCATTGTGAATATAGGCTCCATTGATGCCACCAACCCTTTAGCAGGACACAGTCATTATGCTGCGGCAAAGGCAGGAGTCATAGCTTTTGGAAAAGCGGCAGCCCAGGAATTAGGTGCCTATAAGATACGCGTTAATACGGTTTCTCCCGGTTTAATCAACCGGCCGGGACTTCCAAGCGATTGGCCAGACGGGTATTCTCGTTTTCTGAAAAAGGTGCCCATGGGTCGTTTAGGAGAACCGGAAGACATTGCCGATGCGTGCGTTTTCCTGGCCAGCGATGCGGCTCGATGGATTTCGGGAGCGAATCTAATCGTGGATGGCGGCATCCAAACTTGTCCAAGTTTTTAAACCACCTGCCCAATGTAGTGGCGACTTCAGTCGCTCCTTGCCCGTAAATTCAACGGCTGAAACTGTTACTACAGTAAGCCGATCTGAGTTAACCCGAATAATTACAAGGAGAACAAATGCCGGATAAGGCAACCATTCAGCAACTGACCGATTTCTTTGGGTTCGAGGCTTTAAAGGTTGAGGGCGGGCAGTTCATACAAACCTATAAAAGTCCAGAAAAACTCCCTCAGCGGGTATTGCCACCGGGTTACAACGAACCCCACCCCATGGGGACAGCCATCCTCTACTTTTACCTCTCCGACCCTGACAGCTTTTCGGCGGTCCATAAATTACCGACCGAGGAGATTTATCATTATTACCTTGGAAATCCGGTAGAGATGCTGTTATTGTATCCGGATGGGAAGACCGAACGAATCACCTTGGGCATTGATGTGCTGAATGGGCAAAAAGTCCAATTTATAGTACCGCGCGGCGTCTGGCAGAGTTCTCATCTTCTTCCCGGCGGAGAATATGCTTTGGTAGGGACGACCATGGCACCCGGGTTCGAAAACGGCGACTACCAGGGTGGAGAACGGGAAGCATTAATTCAACGCTATCCACAAGAGGCCGATTTGATCCGGCAGCTTACCCGCGCAGATGCACCACTAAGAATAGAATGACCACCGCGCGGCGGGTGAAACACTGTCCGCGCTTTGCACTTACAGAAACTCAATCATTTAGGTTAACAACTATATTTCAAATCAAGGTAAAATAGAAGCCGATGGATTTTAGCTTGAAAAAGTTTTCAATAGATATGGTTAGGGTGTTAGGAAAATTTGATCCAACAGATTTAGCAACACATTTAACGTCTGAGATTAAGGCTAGACTGGAAGATGAAAAAGAATCACGAGAAGCGGGTGAAAAAATAGAGAAGAAGAGAAAGAAGAAGTAAACAATGCTTTACAAAAATGATGAAAACCAATAACCCCTCTATAGGAGATGAGAAATATGTCAACTCTACAAAAGTATTTAGAGCCCATTGAAGTAACCTTAGATCAATTACTTCTCGATCCAAATAATCCACGATTTGCTGAACTAGGCGATTCAGATAACCCTGTTCCTGAATCTCGAATTGGCGAAGAAAAAGTTCAGAACAATACCTATGAACGCATGAAATCAAAACGTTTTGATGTAGCCGAATTACGCGATACTATAAAAGCTGTAGGCTACCTACCTATGGATAGAATTGTGATAAGAGAATGGAATGCGCTCAAAAAAGTAGATAAGA
>PMLN01000406.1:211-3784 GCA_003158885.1 Anaerolineae bacterium | reverse complement strand
GCCATACTTGAGCTGAACAAAAATAACAAAGGCTATCGCAAGTTTATTCTTGTACAACTTCCCGAGCCAACAGAGAATCAAGAATATCCAACCATTGCTGATATTACCAAAGAACGAGTGCGCCGCGTGATCAAGAAAATGAACGACGAAGAAGCAGGTCAATTGCCAATGGAGGGCAAACAAGATCGCGGTTTCCGCGTCTTCAAACTGGCAGAGTCCAACTTCAAAACCTGGGATGCGTCCGCATCGAAAGACGGCCAGGCGCTTGAAAAGCAATTAGAACTTCACATCGAGCATATCCGCGAGGGACGCACGAGCGAAGATATTCTGTATGAAATCNNCATTTTCGGGGAAAATGGGGGGAGTGACCTTGCCCCAAAAGGAAGAGGGCTTTACCGTGTACAGTGTGGCGAACGGCGGCATGTTGATCTGTCTCGAAAAGGAACTCACGCTCGAAGTCATCCGCGCCATGGCGGAGATGAAACCCCAGCGCGTCGTTTGTCTCGATTTGGGATTTGCGGGCAACGATCAGTTGAAAACCAATGCCGTGCAGATTTTCAAGAACAAAGAGATCGTGTTCAGGACGGTGTAATAATGTCATTGCGAAGGAGCGGCAGCGACCGAAGCAATCCCATTATGAAAGTGGAGCGAAAAATGGCAAAGAAAAAAGAGAAAAACGATCAAGACCCAGTTGAAGGCGAGATCATTCTTTACACTACGCCCGAAGGACAGACCAGGGTGGAAGTGTTTTTCCAGGATGAGACCTTTTGGTTAACCCAAAAACAACTGGCTGAACTGTTCGAGGTGGATATACGCACCATCAGCGAGCACCTGCAAGGGATTTTTCAAACCCGTGAACTCTCTGAAGAATCAGTTATCCGGAAAATCCGGAATACTGCATCAGACAGGAAATCGTATCTTACCAATTTCTACAGCCTGGATGCCATCATTGCGGTTGGCTATCGCGTCAACAGCCTGCAAGCCACCCGCTTCCGCATCTGGGCGACCCAGACCTTGCGTGAATTCATCATCAAAGGCTTTGTCCTCGACGACGAACGCCTGAAGCAAGGCCAGCGTTTTGGAAGGGATTACTTCGATGAATTGCTGGAGCGCATCCGCGAGATCCGTGCCAGTGAGCGGCGCTTCTACCTGAAAATCACCGACATCTATGAACAGTGCAGCATGGATTACACCCGCGATGCCGAGATCACTCAAACCTTCTTCAAAACGGTTCAAAATAAATTGCATTGGGCCATCACAGGACAAACCGCCGCAGAATTGATCGCAAGCAGGGTGAATTCTGCCAAGCTGAATATGGGACTCACGACCTGGAAAAGCGCTCCAAAAGGGAAGATCGCTAAATCTGATGTGACGGTCGCCAAGAACTACCTGAACGAAAAAGAAATCAAAGGTCTCGAACGCATTGTCAGCATGTTTTTGGATTACGCCGAAAACCAGGCTGCGCGCCACATCCCCATGAAAATGAAGGACTGGGTTGAAAAGCTGGACTCGTTTTTGAAATTCAATGAATACGATATTTTGAACAGCCCGGGAAAAATCTCGCATGAAGTAGCCAAAACATTGGCTGAAGAAGAATATGAAAAGTTCAGGGTTAAACAAGATCAAGCTTTCGAAAGTGATTTTGAACGCGAGATCAAAAAGTTGAATAAAAAAGGCGCAAACAAGTGAATTTGTCTTTTTCAAACCAAAAATACAATTTCAGCAACACAAATTGTATTTTTGTACAAATTGACTTTTTCGTATCTTTCGCGGTACCAAATTTATGAAACTACACTTCGATCCCAACCAGCCATTCCAGCTCGAGGCGATTGCGTCCATCGTTGACCTGTTCGAAGGTCAGCCGCAGTCCGCGCCCAGCATGACCCCAATTAATGTTGGGGATTTTGGCGAGATCTTTGCCGGCCAGGCGCAAACCGAATTGGGCGTGGGAAATCAGATCGTGCTGGATGAAACCAAACTGCGCAAGAATACACGCATCGTTCAAAACCGGAACGACATAGAAATTGCCGACCCTGCCGCCGCGCTCGAAGCTTGGGAATTGTTCGACACACCGGCCAACGCCGCTCGCAACTGCCCCCACTTCTCGGTCGAGATGGAAACAGGCACAGGCAAGACCTACGTTTATCTGCGTACCATCTTCGAGCTATCACAAAAATACGGCTTTCAGAAATTCATCATCGTCGTACCGAGCGTTGCCATCCGTGAAGGCGTGCTAAAAAATCTCGAGATCACGGAAGACCATTTCAAAAATATCTACAACCTCACCCCCGAATACTTTGTCTATGATGCCAAGAAGATCAATCGCCTGCGCCAGTTTGCGGTCAGCAACACCCTGCAAATTCTGGTGATCAATATTGATGCCTTCCGCAAGAACTTCACCGGCACGGATGAAGAAAAGAAGAGCAACGTCATCTACAAGGAAAGCGACCGTCTGTCAGGACGCCAGCCCATCGAATTCGTGCAATCCGCACGTCCCATCGTTATCATTGACGAGCCGCAAAGCGTGGATAACACCGATAAGGCACAGGAAGCCATCAAGGCGCTGAATCCGCTGTGCACCTTGCGTTATTCTGCGACGCATACCCATCCCTATAATCTGGTCTATGAACTCGATCCGGTTAAGGCCTTTGACTTGAAACTGGTCAAGCAAATTGTGGTTGCCTCGGCTGTGGCGGAAGGCGGCTCAAACGAGGCCTTCGTGCGCGTCGAAAAGATCGAATACAAAACGGGCATCAAAGCCAGGCTCCGCTTCCAGGAGCAAACCAAGGATGGCCCGCGCGAGAAAGTCGCCACCCTAAAAAACGGCGCCGATCTATTTGCGCTCTCGAATGAACGCGACAATTACAAGGATGGCTTTGTGGTGGCCGAGATCAACGCCGAGCCGGGGAATGAATACATCCGCTTCGATAATGGGCGCAGCCTGCGCCTGGGTGAAGAGATGGGCGGCATGCAGGATGACATCTGGCGCGCACAGATCAAACACACCCTCAAGCGCCATCTCGAAAAAGAATTACAAGTGCGCGGGCGCGGCATCAAAGTGTTGAGTCTGTTCTTCATTGACCGCGTGGCCAACTATCGCGATTACGACGAGGGCGGCAAACCCGTTAAAGGTAAATTCGCAGTTGTATTTGAAGAGACGCTGGCCGACCTCATCAAAGACCCGCGCTATCAGGGACTCGAGTGGCTCAAATATCCCGTCGAGAAACTGCATGATGGATATTTTGCGCAGGACAAAAAGGGCATACTCAAAGACACCAACGGCACCACCCAGGCGGATGATGATGTCTATAGCAAGATCATGAAGAATAAAGAGCAGTTGCTCTCGAATGAAGAACCCTTGCGCTTCATCTTCAGTCATTCCGCCCTGCGCGAAGGCTGGGACAACCCCAACGTCTTCCAAATCTGCAACCTGCGCGAGATGAGCACCGAACGCGAACGCCGCCAAACCCTGGGACGCGGGCTGCGCCTGCCGGTGGACCAAAACGGCGAACGCGTGCGTGATGACTCGATCAACAAGCTGTATGTCTTCGCCAACGAGAGTTACGAAGATTA
>PMLN01000406.1:0-129 GCA_003158885.1 Anaerolineae bacterium | reverse complement strand
GATGAAGACAACCGCATCCAACCGGCCTTTGACCCGCGCCGCGCAGGCTTCAAGCTGACTCTGCCCGAAGGATGGTCGCATCTCGAGCCGGCCGTGATTGACCTGCTTTCTTCGTATCTCATCGAGCAC
>PMLN01000299.1 GCA_003158885.1 Anaerolineae bacterium | reverse complement strand
GCAGTCCGTCAGCCGACCGGTTTCAGCATTATTGCGGGCGGCATTGTGCTGGCGGTCATGATCGCCCCCCTGATCATTTCCGTGGTCTATGAAATCCTGCAGACGGTTCCCGACGAGCTCCGTCATGCCTCGCTGGCGGTGGGAGCCACGCAATGGCAGACCATCCGTCAGGTGGTGATTCCGCGCGTGATCCCCGGGATGGTGGCCGCGGTGGTATTGGCCGCCTCACGCGCCCTGGGCGAGACCATGGCGGTGCTGATGGTGGTCGGGAATGTGGCGCAGGTTCCCCAGTCCATCTTCGACGCGGCCTATCCGCTTCCGGCGCTGATCGCCAACAACTACGGCGATATGATGTCCATTCCGCTTTATGACGCGGCTTTGTTATGCGCGGCGCTCATCCTGCTGGTCGTGATCCTGATCTTCAACATCCTTTCGACGCTCGTGCTTCAACGAGTGTTGGGAAAGAATCAGGCATCATGAAAAAACACTGGCGGCGCAGGCATATTGTCGAAGCCTTTTTCAAGGGCTTGATGCTGGTTTCATTCATTGTGGTGGCGGGCGCCCTCGGTTTGATCCTGTGGACCATCCTGGTTAAGGGCCTGCCGGCCCTGACGTGGGATATGGTTACGCAGGCGCCTCAGGGCGGCTTTTATCTCGGCAAGGGCGGCGGCGTATTGAACGCCATTCTCGGTTCGCTGTATCTCGCCGGCGGCGGCACACTGCTGGCTTTGATCTTCAGCCTGCCGATTGCGCTCTATCTTAAAACCTATCTCGGCGATTCGAATTGGGGTCAATATGTCCGCCTGTCGCTGGATGTGCTGTGGGGCATCCCGACCATTGTGTATGGCGTGTTTGGCTTCACGATCATGCTCGCCATTGGGCTGCGCGCCTCACTCCTGGCGGGCATCGTGGTCTTATCGCTGGTTGAACTTCCGATCATGGTGCGCGCCATGGACGAAGTGATCCGCCGTATGCCCGTTGACCTCGAACAGGCCGCTCTGGCGCTCGGTTCGACCAAACTGGAGGTTGCCATGCGCATCGTGACGCGTCAAATGCTGCCCGGCATTATCACGGCCATTCTCCTGGCTTTGGGACGCGGCATCGGCGATGCGGCCTCGGTCATGTTTACGGCGGGCTACACGGATCGGATTCCCACCTCGTTAATGCAGCCGACCGCCTCCCTGCCGCTGGCGGTATTCTTTCAGTTGGGCACGCCTTATCCAAAGGTTCAACAGCGCGGCTATGCTTCAGCCTTGATCCTCACGATCATCGTTTTGATCATCAGCATTGGTTCGCGTTGGATTTCGGCTCGGTTAAATAAATACACAGTGAAATAAACAGGGTAAACATGAATACTCAACTACAGGAAAGCGATTTGAATCCTCCAACCCAAAAGGCGAAAAGCGCTGCGTCTCAAAGCATGGACACCCATATTCAGGTTCGGAACTTGAACGCTTTCTATGGCAAACAGCAGGCGCTGAAAGATGTTAATATCGAAATCCCCCGCAAACAGGTTACGGTCATCATGGGACCGTCCGGATGCGGCAAGTCAACCCTGCTTAAAACCCTCAACCGCTTCCTCGAGTTGACCGACGGCGCCCGCATTACCGGCGAAGTGCTGGTGGATGAGCAGGATATTTATGCGCGCGATGTGGATGTCACCGAAGTCCGCAAGCGCGTCGGTCTGCTGGCACAGAGTCCTTCCCCGCTGCCGATGTCCATCTATGAGAACGTGGTCTACGGTATGCATATTCACCGGATGTATAAGGACCGCGTTGCCTATAAAAAGGCCGTCAAGCATTACCTTGAGATTGCCGGACTTTGGGAGGAGGTCGGCAAACGACTGCATGACCCGGCCACCAGCCTTTCGATCGGCCAGCAACAGCGTTTGTGTCTGGCGCGCGGGCTGGCGGTCGAGCCGGAGATCATTTTGGGCGACGAACCGACTTCGGCGCTCGACCCTATCTCGGCTCAAAATGTCGAGAAGCGTCTGCTGGATCTGAAGCAGCAATACACCATCGTGATCGTGACGCACACCCTGCGCCAGGCCAAACGTCTCGCCGATTACGTGATTTATATGTATCTCGGTGAAGTTGCGGAGGCCGGGCCGGCGCATGAGGTCTTTACCAATCCCCAGCATGAGCGCACGCGTGCCTATCTCGAAGGTCAATTTTAATTTTTAGGGGCGCAGGAACCTTTCGATACGGCATGGTTTTCTCAAGATCAGAGAAGGAACCGCAAAGCTCGCGAAGAGCGCAAAGAAAATACAAGAATCTTAGCGAACTTTGCGTGCTTCGCGTTAAAAAATGACAAAGCATAGATTCGTTATGGACTTTGAGAAGGCCATGTTTCGATACGGCCCTGCGCCCTTTTCGTATCCATATTGGGGTTATAATCTTTTTTGGAGTCACTTATGAAACGAATTAGCCTGTTATCGGTTTTCTTTTTAGCGTTATTCTTTATATTTCATCCCGCGTCGGCTCAAACGAATCAGCCGTTGGTCTTAGTGATGAATGCTCACGGCGTCATTGAGCCGGCTATGCAGGAATATTTCGAGCGCGGCATTCACGCTGCCGAGCAGCGCAATGCCCAAGCTCTGGTTGTCCAACTGAACACACCCGGCGGCGATCTGCTGAGTATGGACAACATCATTCAGGATATACGCGCCAGCACTGTGCCGGTGGTGATTTACGTTGCGCCGAACAGTGCCATGGCCGGCAGCGCCGGTGCCATGATCACTATCGCTGCGCAGGTCGCGGCCATGGCTCCCGAAGCGGCCATCGGCGCCTCCATCCCAATCGATTCAAGCGGGCAAAACCTGAGTTCGGATCTCGTCACGAAACAAAAGGAGATCATGAAGGCGACCATTCGTCCGCTGGTGGCAAGGCGCGGGTCCGTCGCGACCCAGTTGGCTCAGGATATGATTGATAATGGCAAGGCCGTCTCCGCCTCCGAGGCTCTGCAGGCTCACCTGATAGATTTCACCGCCACCGATGTAAACGATGTGGTCCAAAAACTCGATGGCTTCACCGTAAGCATGGCCACAGGCGCCACCACGCTGCATACTGCCAATGCGACAACCGAGCCGCTGGATATGAACTTTGTCGAACAGCTTTTATTGATCCTGACCGATTCGAATGTCGCCTTCATTTTGCTCTCGGTGGGCGTGCTGGCCCTGCAAATCGAAATATCCCATCCCGGCACGTGGGTGCCAGGCTTTATCGGTGTGGTGTGTTTATCACTGGCGATCTACGGCATGGGCCTGCTCTCGGTCAATTGGTTTGGTTTGATCTTCGTCGGCACGGCCTTTGTACTGTTCATTCTCGATATCAAAGCGCCGACGCACGGCGCCTTGACGGTGGCGGGCATCGCTTCATTTATCTTCGGCGCGCTCATGCTGTTCAATTCCCCGAGCGTGCCATCCTTCGAGCGCGTTTCCGTGCCGCTGGTCGTGGCGGTCGCCATCGCCATCGGCCTGTTGTTTGCCGTGATCCTGACCTTTGCCCTGCGCACCCTGCACTCTCCGCTTCAATCCGGTGTGCAGACGCTGGTGGGTAAATCCGGATTCGCCAAAATGGATTTTGGCGCAACAGGACAAGTCGAGGTCGGGTCGGAGCTTTGGAGCGCGGAAGCCGCCGAAGGCTCAGGTCAGATTCATGCCGGTGAGAGCGTCGAAGTGGTCGAAGTAAAAGGCCTGCGACTTAAAGTTCGGAAAAAATAACAACCTGAACATTGCAATATCCTCGTCATCTTCCCGGCAGGGGAGGGATGATAGAATTTGCATCGAACTTGGAAACTCATACCCTTATTTAACTCATGACATCCACCCCCACACGCGCTCGAGTCAACTCTGATAATTTACCTGTGCATCCCTTGCGCCGCCCCGAGTGGATCAAGGTACGCGCGCCCTCCGGCGAGACCTACGAACGCCTGCAAACCCTGATGCGTTCGAAGGAATTGCATACCGTCTGCGAAGAAGCCATGTGCCCGAACATGGGCGAATGCTGGGGCTCCGGCACGGCCACCTTCCTGATGCTCGGCGATGTGTGCACGCGCACCTGCGGCTTTTGCGATATCAAGCATGGCAAGCCGGCCCTCCTGGATTGGGGTGAAGCCGAACGCGTGGCCCAGGCTGTGAAATCCATGAATCTAAAACATGCGGTCATCACTTCGGTCAACCGCGATGACCGGCGGGACGGCGGCGCGCCGATTTTTGCGATGGTCATCCGCCGCATCCGCGAGGTACTGCCGGGTTGTTCGATTGAAGTATTGATCCCCGATTTCAAAGGCTCGCTCGAGGCCTTGAAGATTGTGATGGAGGCCCGCCCCGAGATTTTGAATCACAATGTGGAAACGGTAGGGCGTTTGTTCAAACAGGTCCAGCCGCAGGATAATTATGATTGGGCTGCCGTCACCCTCTCGAATGCCAAGAAACTCGATCCCGAAGTCCTGACCAAATCCGGCATCATGGTCGGCCTCGGCGAAACGCTGGACGAGGTTAAGGCCGTGATGCGCGACCAGCGTTCGTGGGGCGTGGACATCCTGACCATCGGCCAATATCTCCAGCCGAGCAAGAAGCATCTTCCCATGGAGCGCTATTACACGCTGGAGGAATTTGTCGAGTTGAAGCGCTATGGGCTGGAGATCGGCTTCAAGTGGGTGGA
>PMLN01000376.1:6054-6723 GCA_003158885.1 Anaerolineae bacterium | reverse complement strand
ACATCCCAGCGCCTTCGACCGCACCCTCAGTACGTTGATGGGCCATGAGGCCGTAAATACCATTCTGGCTGCCAGACCTGAGGATGAGCCGGTGGTGATCGGTATTCGCAACAATCGCATGACGCACCTGCCCTTGATGGAAAGTGTCCGCAGATCCCAGGAGGTCGCCGAAGCGATCAGCGCCAAGGATTTCGAACGCGCCATATCTCTGCGCAGCTCCTCGTTCAAGGATGCTTTCAATACCTTCAAGACCATGGTGCGTGCCCTGCCTCACCCGGCCAATCCATCCATGAAGCGCTTTCGCATTGCAGTCCTGAATGCCGGCGCGCCCGCGCCGGGTATGAATACGGCCGGGCGCGCGGCCATCCGCCTCGGGCTGGATATGGGCCATGTCATGCTCGGAGTTCATAATGGGTTTGAGGGTTTGATCAGTGGCGATGTGGAGGAAATGAGCTGGATGAGCGTCAGCGGCTGGACTGCACGCGGCGGCTCTGTGTTGGGTACCACGCGCCTTGTCCCGAAGGGACGCGACCTGTATGCCATTGCCCGCATCATCGAGGATCATCACATTGATGCACTCCTGATGATTGGAGGTTGGAATGCTTATGAGGCTTCTTTCAATATGCTGACTAATCGCCCGAATTTCCCCTCCTTTAATATCCCGATGGT
>PMLN01000376.1:0-6032 GCA_003158885.1 Anaerolineae bacterium | reverse complement strand
GTGGAAGTGATGGGGCATTATTGCGGCTATCTGGCCTTGATGGGCGCCATGGCCACTGGTGCGGAACGTGTTTACCTCCATGAGGAGGGTATCAAGCTGCGCGACTTGCAGAGGGATGTGGAAAATCTATTGAGCGGCTTCCAATCCGGCAAACGGCTCGGACTGATGATTCGCAATGAGTACGCCAACCCGGTCTACACCACCAATTTCATCTGTTCTTTGTTTGAAGAGGAAGGGCAGGATGTCTTCGATGTTCGTCCCGCTATTCTCGGACATTTGCAGCAGGGCGGCGATCCNNCGTTTCCATGATATGCGTGACTTCGACCGTATGATCGATACCGAACACCAGCGCCCGAAGGACCAATGGTGGCTCGAATTGAAAGGCATTGCCGACCTGCTCGCAAAACAGGTGCGCAAGACAGGCTGAAATAAACCAAATGGAAAGCCGGCCTTTTACTGGGTGGGAGTACTCAAACCTTGTAACAGTTACGGCTTTTGATTGCACCTTGTAGTAACGACTTCAGTCGTTCGCTCGGAAATCGTTTGCAGTCTTTGAGTGCATCTAACTGAGCTGGCTTTTTCCGTTTCCTTTAGTTATGGCTCTCTTGAACGGAATTTCTTTTCACCCTCCAATCCTTGATGATAAATGGTATGTATAAAACCAGGAAACACCCGATCCCCATCAATTCCAGGAAGATGATGTAATAGGGCCATGGGGGCATGAAATCAAGCACGGTTGGAGAACCGGGCTTTACATTGAGCAAAAGGTAATTGGAACCCAGTTTCGTGTTGATGAAGTAAATGATCAGCATGTAGACATTTGTACCCGCCAGGACCCGCCAAAAGGATTTCCATGTGGGACGGAAGCCTTCGACCGCCGTCATATAGACCGCCGCGATGATCACAAAGCCGTGCGAGATGAATATTTGGATGAAGCGGTAATGCGGAAAGCCATAGATGCCCAGGTCGGGCGTCAACAAGTAATTTAAGCAGGCGCTGATCCCCAGAAAATAAGCGAACTCATAAATTTGAAAAATCCTGAAAATAAGCATGAAGCCCGAGAGCCAGATCAGCACACTGCATACGTTCAGCGGCAGCATGAATTGCGGGCTCCAATATCCCCAATAGACAGCCCAGATATGCCAGCTTGCTTCCGCTCCCCATAGAATGATTGCCAGCGTCCAGCGGATGGCGACCTTTGTTTTCTCGCTGGAATTTTTGAACCGAGCGAGAAGGATACATATGGCGGCGATACACAGGAGTGCGGCGATATGCGCCGGGCCGAATAATTGGAAAGCCGGGCCGCTGTAATTGAACGCAAAATATTGGCTCATAACCGAATCATCTCATTTCGCCATTTTCTGCGACGCATTGCATTTTACGTTTGGCATCCCGAATCAGCCTCACCGATCTCCAATTACCAATAACCATTTACCAATTACTATCCCCTCACGCGCTCTCTACCACCTTCCGTTCCCGCCAATCTTTGATGATGAATGGAATGTAAAGTATCAGGAAGGTCAGGATGCCTAGCACTTCAAGGTCCAGGATGTAATAGGGCCAGGGCGGCAGCAAGTCCATGATGCTGGCGGTGGCGGGTTTGCCGTTCACAAACAGATAGTCGCTGCCGATCCACATGTTGATCACGAAGACGATGCCCATGTAGATGTTTGTCCCAACGAAGACTCTCAGCAAGGATTTCCATGTCGGCCTGAAGCCCATGACTACGGTCATATAAATCGGCGCGATGAACAATAATCCATGCGCCAGGAAGGTCTGCCAGTAACGGAAGTGGGGGAAACCGTAAATTCCCAGGTCGGGCGTCAAAAGGTATTGGATGGCTCCGCCCATGCCCATGAAATAGGTGAATTCATATATCGTGTAGTTCTTGAAGATGAACATGAACCCGCATAACCAGATCAGGAGGCTGCACGCGTTCAGCGGAAGCAGGGTCTGAATGTTCCAATGGCCCCAGTAGGCGTTCCATAGGTGCCATGCCGACTCATTGACCCACAGAAAAACGCCTAATGCGATGCCGACCTTCATGCGGGTCGCTTCGCTCGAGCTTTTGAAGCGCATCAACCCGTAGCCGATCAGGACCAATGCCAGCAGCGCCGCGATATGCGCCGGGCCGAAAAGCTGAAACGGCGCACCCGTGTAATCCCATGCAAAGTATTGACTCATGCCGTTGTCTCCCGTGATGAAGGATATATGAACATAAAACCCGCGTCTTATAAAACCGACGCGGGATGAATGTCATGCTTCAGACTTGTTAGACCTTTGAGACCCTTTAGACCTGTCAGACATTTTGACTTGTCAGACTTCTTAGACCTTTTAGACCTGTCGGACTTTTTAGACTTGTCAGACTTTTTGCTATGCGTATAAGCCCCAGTCCAATGCGGACGGGTCTTCCATCATCGAAAAATCCCACATATCGGGAATCATCTCGATGGTGACCGGTTTGTTCAAGGCCTCGACGGCTTTCTGCCGAGTCATCTCGATCAATGCCGGGCCGTACGGACAGAAGGGCGTGGTCAATATCATTTTCACGTGGGCAATGCCGTTTTCGATGCTCATATCACGGACAAGCCCCAGTTGGATGATGCTCATTCCAATTTCCGGGTCTACCACTTCGGACAATTTGGCCCGCAAGGGTTCCACTAATTCCGGATTCGTATCGTGAATTGTCCATCGGAGGGGATTCGCTGTTTGTTCTTCGGTCATTCAAAGTACCTTTGTAAGTTTATGGATTATCGGCTGGCGGTTCTGCCCGCATTAACCACATACGTGCAGATTGTCCCGCCGTTCAGGATGCACTGAACTTTCTCGGCCGGCACTGCCAGCATTCTCGAGATCAGGGTTTGATCCACGGTGCAGACCTCGGGATGGCTGATGCCGATCTGGTAATACGGGCATGAAATTTCACGGATTTCATATTGTTTGCCCTTCTTTTCCCATTCTACGGTAAAACCTTCCTCGGTCAGCATGGTCTTGACGAAATCCAGCCGTTCTTCCATGCTCAGGCCCTTCATTTGGCCCTCGTACTCCTGGGCCAGGTCCTCCGCGATCTGGTTGAACAAGTTGCGGACCACCGGTTCAGGCATCGTTTCTTTCATTTGTGCCAACAGGCGGGTGGTCAGGCGCAGGTAGCGCGTCGGAAAATTTTCCTGCCCCNNAAATTCGTCAGGTGGTGCCGGACGGAAATTGGATTGATCCCAACCGCATCCGCCAGTTCGTGGATGGTGCGCTTGGGCTGGCGGTGCAGGGTTTCCAGAATTCGATCTCGCGTGCTTTTCATAGGCGAGCAGTATAACCATCTCCCCGCCGTTTGTCAATATACTAGATAATTATCATAAATATCCAGAATGTAGAGACGTAGCATGCTGCGTCTCTACGTCTCTACCGCGTTGCGTTAATGCCAGAAAGGCGGGAAGTAGACATTGAACCATCCGAAGCTTCTGATGGCCGTGTCGATAATCAACCCCAAAACAAAGTAATTACTGAATACCCGGTTATGGATGAAGCATACCGTCGAGAACCAGCGCGGCCAGATCAGATAACCGGCGGGCGACGCATCTGGACGCGGCTTCATCATGCGCTGTATCGCCGTTCGCGCCGCAGGTGTCGCGATCAGGATCAGTAACAGGGCTGGCGTGAAGAAATGTGCCACGAAGATCAAATAGATGGTGATAAGATACGAAAGCAGGATCGCCGCCATCGTGATAGTGCGCGCGGCCGTCTCGCCGACCAGCACCGGCAGGGTCCTCACGCCTTTGCCCAAATCTTCTTTGCGCTTATCGGTATGCTTGCCGAGGTTGATCGTCACCACGTTCAAGCCGACCGGAATGCTGGCCAGGATGACATCCCAACTCCAATAACCGGTTAACACAAAGAACACGCCGCCGATCATCAACGGCCCCCAGATGATGAAGATGGATAGTTCGCCGATGCCGATGTATTTCAGTGGGTAGGTGTAGAACAATAGGATCAATGCGCCTAACACGAACAGCCCGACCACGATCGGCGAGAAGTGCGTATAGAACATCGCATAGATGCCGGAGAGTGTCGCCAGCAATCCGCTGACTCCGAACCAGATCAGGTGTGTGCGTTTATCCCAGAAACCCTGCGCCAGCGGGTGGACCCCGTATTGTGTGCGGAAATAATTATCCTTATCGATGCCGCGGCTGAAATCGGTATAATCGTTGATGAGATTGTTCGTGCCGTGTGCGATGAACAATCCCAGCGTCAGAATAACCCAGGTGATGAAGAATGAGAAAGTGAACGGTTGGCCCTTGGCGTGCAGGTATTGCCAGGCCAGCAGCCCGCCGATCAATCCTGAGTAAAGTGTGATCGTGCCGACCGCCGAACGCGTGGCGATGAACCACTTGGACAGGATATCCAGTGCGTCCCATTCCTTCTTGTCATCCATTTTAATGAGTTGTGAAAGCGTTTTGCGCCACATGGCGACGGTATTCATATGTCTTCTCCTTTGTGTGTGCGGAATTATACGCACTTTCTTCGTAAGAATACACCGGTTTGGCGCTTCGAATATACTAGAAAAATATCATAAATATTGACTTTTCTCTCCAATCCTGCTATAATGCCGCCGAATTGTACGGCAGACTCCAGGCTGTGCAGACCGTTTTTTACTGTCCCCGGTCGTCCATCTCCGGTCTTTTCAAGCGTAAAACGCTTTACTTCACATAGGGAGCAAACTCCGCATGTCGCAACTCGAAATCAAGAACCTGCATGTTAGCATTGCCGATAAGGAAATTTTGCGGGGTGTTAATCTGACAGTCAAACAAGGCGAAATCCATGCCATCATGGGCCCCAATGGCACCGGCAAGTCCACGCTGGCTTATACGTTGATGGGTCATCCCAATTACAAAGTGACCAAAGGTGAGGCGTTTTTTAAAGGCCAGAATATTCTGGAACTGGAAGCCGATGAGCGTTCCCGGCTCGGCGTTTTTCTTGCCTTCCAATACCCGGTCGCCATCCCCGGCGTGACCGTTGCGAACTTCCTCCGCACCGCTTTGAATGCCCGCCGCCGCGCTGCCAACAAGGAAGATAAAGGCATTCCGATTCCGGAATTCCGCAAGATGCTCAAAGAGCAAATGGATTTATTGAAGATGGATCAGGCCTTTGCGGGACGTTATCTCAACGATGGTTTTTCAGGTGGGGAGAAAAAGCGGGCCGAGATTTTGCAGATGGCAACTCTCAAGCCCGAGATGGCTATTTTGGATGAGACCGATTCAGGCCTCGACATTGATGCCTTGCGTGTAGTCTCAGAAGGCGTCAACGCTCTTACCGGCCCGAATCTTGGAATGCTGGTCATCACGCACTATCAACGCTTGCTGAATTATATCAAGCCCCAGTTTGTCCACGTGATGATGGGCGGCCGCATCGTTGAATCAGGCGGACCCGATCTGGCGCTTTCCCTCGAAGAACGCGGCTACGATTGGATCCGGGAGAAAACCGAAGAAACAGCGTAATATATGTCATTGCGAGCCGCCGATGATTGAGTAACGAAGTGTATCGAAATCGAGGCGGCGTGGCAATCTCCTCGTTTAGGAGTATCTTATGAGTAAACAACAAGAGGATGAAAAGATCCTTGAAGGTATCGGCGAATACAAGTACGGCTTCCATGACCGCGATGATAATTACGCGTTCAAATCGAAAAAGGGTTTGAGCCGCGAAGTTGTGGAACAAATCTCGCATATGAAAGGCGAGCCGCAATGGATGCTCGACTTTCGTTTGAAGGCCCTCGATCATTTTCTCAAGCGTCCCATGCCGAATTGGGGACCTTCGTTGAAGGAACTCAACTTCGACGAAATTTATTTCTATGTCAAGCCGATGGAGAAAAGCGAAAAATCGTGGGACGATGTTCCCGACGATATCAAGCGCACCTTCGATAAACTCGGCGTGCCGGAGGCGGAGCGCAAGTTCCTGGCGGGCCTCGGCGCGCAATACGAGTCCGAGATGGTCTATCACTCCATCCAGGAGCATCTCGAAAAACAGGGTGTGATCTTCGT
>PMLN01000335.1 GCA_003158885.1 Anaerolineae bacterium | reverse complement strand
TCGCCGCGGATTATCATCACGGCCATGTCCCCATCCAACTTCAGGCTTCCTTGAATGTCATGGCAGCCTGGGCAGGAGATGCGCGCCTGCGCGACCTGCCGATCGAATCCTTTGCGTTTCTCGATACGGAAACCTCCGGGCTTTCGGGCGGCACCGGGACTTATGCCTTCCTCATCGGCGCGGGCCGCTTCGTAAACGGTGAATTTATCCTGCAGCAATTCTTTATGCGCGACCCGGCGGAAGAACCGGCCCTGCTGGAAGGCCTTGGAAAATTCCTCGCTTCCGCCCAGGCACTGGTGACCTTCAACGGCAAGGCCTTCGATGTGCCGCTTCTCAAAACTCGCTATTCGCTCAACGCCATCCCTGTTCCGTTCAAGGATTTCGCCCACCTCGACCTGCTTCCACTGGCGAGGAGGTTGTGGCGCGACCGGTTGGAATCGCGTGCTTTGAAATATCTCGAAGAAAACATCCTGTTTGCGCCGCGCACCGTCGAAGAAGTGCCAGGCTATGAGATCCCGTATATTTATTTCGATTATCTGCGCGACGGCGATGCGCGCCCCTTGAAGGGCGTGTTCTATCACAATGCCATGGATGTGGTCGCCATGGCGGCTTTGCTGAACCATACCGCCAAGATGCTGGAAGACCCCTTCCATGAAGGCATCGAACACGGCCTGGATGTGATCGCACTTGCCAAACTTTACGAGGGCCTCGGTCAATGGGACAAGGCCGCGCGTCTCTTTGAACACGGACTCGAAAAGTCCCTTTCCAGCGAATCGGGGCAGGGTCTCAGCCAGGAAAGTTTTACAGAGACGGTGCGCCGCCTCTCGGTCCTGCAAAAGAGGCGGGGCGATTTCGATGAAGCGCTGCGTCTATGGGAAGATGCCGCGGACAAGGGTCACATCTATGCCTTCATCGAGTTAGCCAAATATTATGAACATAAAAAGCGTGATTCGAAGACTGCCTTGAAATGGACAAAATCTGCGCAGAAGCAGCTTGAAAGATCGGACTTGCCGGCTTACATCCGCAAGCATTGGATGGATGAATTGGCTCACCGCCGCCAGCGCCTGGAGTCAAAATTGGAAAAATAAAAACGGAGGCAGTATAATCAAGGCAATCCAAAGGAGAGACGATGGAAATTACGGTTTCAAAACAGCAAGGGCGTGTGCCGGTAACGGTACTTCAGCCGCACGGCGATGTGGATGCTTCCAACTACAACGAACTGATCAACAAGGCGCGTGAGCAATTCAACAGCGGCGCTGGGGATTTTCTTGTGGATCTCAGCGATGTGCCTTTCATGAGCAGCGCCGGGCTGGTGGCCTTGCACAGCATCGCCATGTTCCTGCGCGGCGAAAAGCCGGTTGACCCGCAGTCGGGCTGGGGCGCGCTCAAATCCATGGATCGTTCGCGCGAGAGCGGCATGCAGGCTCATCTCAAACTGCTCAATCCGCACCAGATGGTCGGCGAAACACTGGAAAAGGCCGGCTTCACCCAGTTCATCCAGGTTTTCACCGATCTAAAACAAGCAGTGGCCTCGTTTTGATCCGCCGCGCTGCTCGAGGATGAAAAAGCCGAAAGCCAAACGATGCGCCTTTTCGCGCCAATAGGTATTCACAAGGCTGGGCGGCCGGAAATGGAGCCTCGACTTCGATCTTTTGTAAACCTGTAAATGTCCGGGCCAGGCAGTAGATTGTCAACAGTCTTTCGTTCACAATAACCAAGTCTACTTTCAACAAGGAGAATGCACAATGAAACTTTCCGCTCCCAAAATGATCACGTGGGGGGTCGCAGTCGCTCTCGGTTTGCTTTCTGTCCTCGGGAGGTTTGTTTCCGCCATTCCGCTCGTCGGCAACCACTATTACTGGGTTATGGGCGCCGGCTGGCTGCTCTTTGCCGTTTCAACGATGATCGATATTTTGTAACCTGCCCTGCGGGGCGAGGGGAGAAATGGCCCAATCTTACCTGCCTTGTGGGCGCTCCTGTGATTGATCGTGCAGGAGAGCTTGTGTTTAGTTTCAAAGTTCAGTGTACGTGGGTGCATCTCATCCCTGGTACATTCTTTTTATTCCATTAGCGGTTTCCATGAAAAGTCTTGACTTTTCTTTTCTTCTACCTATAATGATGTTGGACTTGGGGAGATGCTGTGTGCAATCAGCATCCTGCTCCAAAAAGATTACCAAAGATTGCATGGTTGAGTAGAATAGATATTGGCGTAGTTTTTTGGTTTCCATGAAAACCAAAGGAGAAAATAATATTATGTGTATGTTTTGCGCGGCAATTCCTGTTGCGGCCACTGCTGGCATCACTCTTAATGGCAAACAGATCGAGGCGAAAAAGAAGGCTGAATCTGCGGGTGCAGAAAAACCGTCAGCCAAGCCCATCATGCAGATTACTGCCGGCGTCATTGTTGTACTCATGATCGGTTCTGTGACGTATCACACTCTAACTTATCTACCATAATGGAGTAAGTGCACTCACGCATTAAAGCCGGATTCCATTTGGAGAGCGTTTCCCAAGTCTGCAAGTTCCTTTTATTGTAAACTTGCAGACTTTTTCGCACGGATGCTTTGGCATGCCCCTTGATCGTTGGCATGAATTTCAGCGCCGGGCATAAGATCTATCTGCGAGAATCCGTGTCGTTCGTGCCCTGAAAAGTATTCAAGGAACAGTTTCCCAGATCGGACTTATCCAGCCCGTTTGTTCCACCTGTCCATGTCAAGGGAAAAGTGAAAAAATCCATCCATCTCCTTGTGTTTCTCATGATCGTACTTACAAGCGCCTGTGCACCTGTTTCAGGGCCGGCGAATTCTTCTTCCACACCTCGCGTTCTGGCAACAGAAACCTTTCTCGGCGATATTACGCAAAATATCGCCGGAGACCGCCTCAAAGTTGAAACCCTCTTACCGGCCACGGTTGACCCTCATACCTTCGAGCCGACGCCTCAGGATGCCGTCAAGATCACCGAAAGCCAGGTGTTGATCGTCAATGGACTGGGATATGAAACCTGGCTGGCGAAAACCCTTGAAAATATCGGCGGGGGACGCCTGGTGGTCACAGCAACCGACGGTTTGGCGCCCAATCCCGATCCATCCGGTGAACATCCAGCTGGTGATCCGCACATGTGGATGAATCCTTTGAATACGATCCACTACGTTGAGAATATTCGCGACGGCCTGATCCAGGTCGATCCGGCTGGAAAGGATATTTACACGGCAAACGCGGACGCCTATATCGCCAAACTCAAAAGCCTGGATCAATGGGTCAGGGATCAAGTCGCTCAGATTCCGCCGCAGAAGCGTCTGCTGGTCACGAACCATGATGCGCTTGGGTATTTTGCACAGGCTTATAACTTCAAGATCGTGGGCGCG
>PMLN01000096.1 GCA_003158885.1 Anaerolineae bacterium | reverse complement strand
ACTTATAGTAAACGCTGATGCTTGAGCAGTAACCCTTGGAGAAATATGGGGAGGTAGAATGAAATAATCTTCGCTAATCTCAAATGGACTTGGAATTGTTGAGTCAGTAAAGGCCTCAGAACGAAATTGTTTATCACCTCTTCTTCTATAAATAGCCCCATCGACAGACAAGTGATCAGCGCCAACGCATGCAAAATATAGAGCAACAAGTGGATTTGTAGTCCAATCTAGCAACCGCGTTGGTAATCCATGATGTTGTCCAAGCATTAACCATTCCCAGTTATTTGAAGGACGATAATCGAGATGAGCAATAGCCCGTTTCTTGAATTCATCTAAGGTTCCTATTTCGAAACCCTGTAATACCTTTGATGTTCCTTTCCAATTTCGTCCTATAGCAGGTATTAGTTTATGCTTGTTGTTATTTGGAACGCCGCGATACAATCGGGCTTTGGTCAAAGGAATTCCTTTACTTATAATGGTATCGTCCTCAATGACTTTCATGAGCTCACGTACACTTGAAATTATGATATCTTCCATAGTTTTTCCTGCCTTGAATATTTTGCGACTTTTAGTTTTATGAAAAGAGTCGGATGAATTTTATCACCCGACTCCCGATTCCCAANNAATTCTATCACCCGACTCCCGATTCCCAATTCTCAATTCCCAATTTCCCGCCGATCCCTTAAATGATCCCGATTTGTTTCCCCGCGGTTGCGATCACATCGATTGCGCGTTCGATCTCGCTTGGCTCATGTGCTGCAGTGACGGTCGCGCGCAGCCGCGCCAAGCCTTCCGGCACGGCGGGCGAAACCACCGGCATAACGAACACATCGTGGCGCTGGGCTTCGCGTGTCATGATGAAAGCCTGCTCGTCCGAGCCGCATAGCACCGGCACGATGGCCGTCGTGGTCAGCATCGTATCGAATCCCGCGGATTTCAGTCCGTTGATGAAGAGCTGCGAGTTGTGATTCAATTTCTCGATACGCCAGGGTTCGTCCAGGATCACCTTGAAGGCTTCGTTGGCGGCTGCCGTCTGGGCGGGCGGCAGGGCGGCGGAAAAGATATACGCCCGGCTGGCATGGCGCAGGTAGGTGATCAAATCCTTCCTGCCTGCCACATATCCGCCTATAGAGGGGATGGTCTTGCTCAAGGTTCCCATCTTGATGTCAATCACATCCTCGAGCCCGAAATGTTCCTCGATGCCGCGTCCCGTTTTGCCCAGCACGCCCACCGAATGGGCCTCATCCATCATCAGGTATGCCCCGTGTTTTTTGCAGATCTCGGCCACCCTCGGCAGATCAATCACGTCGCCGTCCATCGAGAAGACCGCGTCGGTGATGACCAGCTTGGATATATTGGCGGGAATTTGTTCCAGCCGGTGTTCCAGGTCTTCCATATCGTTGTGTTTGAATCGCCGGAATTCTGCGCCGGACATCAGGCATCCGTCCACGATGGAAGCGTGGTTCAATTTATCGGACAATACATAATCGCCGCGTCCCATCAGTGTGGAGATGACCGTCAGGTTGGTGACATATCCCGAAGTGAACGTTACTGCGGCTTCCGCATGTTTGAAGTGTGCGATGGTCTCTTCGAGTTCTTCGTGAATGGTCAGCGAACCGGCCAGCGTTCGGACGCCGTTCGTGCCGGTGCCGAATTTGTCAATTGCCTTGCGGGCGGCTTCGTTGATGCGCGGGTGACCGAGCAGTCCCAGATAGCCGTACGAGGCGTACATGCCCATTTCGCGGCCGTGCACCAAAACCTTTGCGCCGCCGCGTAATTCCTCGATGGGTTGGTTGTAGAAATACATATCATCTTCTTTCCCCTTTGAGATGCGCTCCGTGAGGATCTTGACGCGGCGCGAGACGCTATCATCCGTGTTGAATTCCATGCTTGACTCCTAAAAATAACTTGGCCTGGTGTACATGGCCTTCTCAAAGTCCATGGTGAACCTATGCTTTGTCATTTTTTAACGCGAAGAACGCAAAGCTCGCTAAGATCCTTATTTTTTTCTTAGCGTTCTTAGCGCCCTTGGCGGTTCGTTCTCTGATTTTGAGAAAACCATGGCTTAGTGTAGCCGAGAGATATTCTTCTGTCAATCAAGCATGATATAATCGCGTTGGCATTGCAAAAGGAGCATAAGGAATGTTGGTTTCCCTGTAGGTCTTTCACGCGTTTCGGGCATCTGCCCGCTGTGACGATTCCACAGCCGGAGGCGAGCGCCCCCGGTTTTTGTTTTCTACAGGAGACTTTATGCTTACCGCTCATCACCTCACCAAATCCTACAACATCCACACCGTTCTCACCGATATCTCATTCAGCATATCGAACCGCGACCGCTTTGGCCTGATCGGGCCGAATGGCTGCGGAAAATCCACGTTGATGCGCATCCTGGTGGGCATTGAATCGCCTGATTCGGGCTCGGTGCTCCGCACACTTCCGGGTTTGCGGATCGGCTATCTGGCTCAGGGTATGGACTTTGCTCCGGATCAAACGCTTCGATCTGCGCTCCATCTGGAATCCGTTAAACCGGACGAACTGGAAGCTGAAATTGCATCCGTGGCTGCCTCTCTCTCCGTCGAGCCGGACGACTCGGCGCTTCAAGCCAGGTACGATTTGCTCTTGCACCAGCTTTCTTCAGGCGGGTATCAACCGAAGGATATCTTATCTCCTTTGGGCTTGCTTGAGATACCTTTCGATACGCCGGTCAAGCATCTCAGCGGCGGACAAAAGACCCGCCTGATGCTGGCGCGTATCTTGCTCGAAGAACCGCAGCTCCTCCTGCTCGATGAGCCGACCAATCATTTGGATATTGAGATGCTTGAATGGCTGGAGAACTGGCTGAACTCTTTTTCGGGTGCGGCCTTGATCGTTTCCCATGACCGCGCGTTTCTGGATAATACGGTTACTACCATTCTCGATCTCAACGCCGAGACCCACAGCCTGCGCGCCTATCCCGGCAATTACTCGGATTATCTGCTGCAATACCTGAAGGCGCAGGATAAGCAGCGGGCCGCCTATCGCGACCAGGAATACGAGATCCGCCGCATGAAACAGGATATAGCGCGTATGAAGGAACAGTCGCGTCACGTGGAGGTTACAACCACCCCGCGCCAGCCGGGTGTGCGACGGGTCGCGAAAAAGGTCGCGGCCAAAGCCAAGTCGCGCGAGAAGAAATTGTCGCGCTATCTCGAAGCGGATGAACGCGTTGAAAAACCAAAGCCCTCCTGGCAGATGAAGCTTGAATTCAATTCGCCGGAGGAGTTGAGCCGGAATGTCTTGGTGACCGAAGACCTCTCGGTCGGTTATGTAGCCGACAAGCCTTTATTGACGGAACTGAACATCCATATCCGTGCCGGTCAGCGCATTGCCTTGACCGGCTCGAACGGTGCGGGCAAAACCACCTTCATCCGCACGGTTGCAGGGAAACTCTCACCCTTATCGGGCAAGTTGAGATTGGGCGCCTCGGTCAAGGTCGGTTATATGGCTCAGGAGCAGGAACTTCTTGACCCGGGCCTCAGTCCCTTGGAAACGGTTCAACGGGTCGCTGCATTCAACGAAACCGAAGCGCGCAACTTCCTGCATTACTTTTTATTCAGCGGNNATCAACCATCTCGACATCCCCTCGCGGGCGCGCTTCGAGCAATCCCTCGATCAATTCAAGGGCACGGTGCTGGCTGTGGTGCATGACCGCTATTTCATCGAGCAGTTTGCCTCCGAGCTTTGGCTGGCGGAGGGCGGGAAAATCGAACAACTTTGATTTTTACAACACAAAGGACACGAAGGGCACGAAGGAAAAACTTTGTTAAGGAAATAACGCCTGTCTAACTGTAAATCCTTTGCAGCCGTATGTGCATTTGAGGTTTGGTCATCCTCATTAGCTAACAGGTTCAAACACCATGATCGGTATGTGCCGTGTGGTCATCTTCTGGTAATTCAAATAGGGTGGGTGCTTTTCGGTCGCAAATTTCCACAAGCGGTCATATTCCTCGCCTTGTGCTTCATGGCTTTGCACCTGGATCCTTTTGCCCTTGACATCCAGCACGGCACGCGGCTGTTTCTTTAAATTCAAACACCAATCCGCGTTCTGGTCTTTTCCCCAATTCGAGGCCACGATCAGATATTGGCCTTCATAGTCGAAATACGCAATCGGGATGACGCGCTCCTGCCCCGATTTGCGTCCGGTTGTATGCAGAAGCAAAATCGTCTGCGTGCCGAGCTTGCTCCCAATCCGCCCGCGGCTGACGCGGAGGAAGAAGGAATTGATGCTCATGAACCATTTGATAAAAAGATCATTCATTGTTTTGCTATCTTCTTTAAACCATCTTCATCAATAATCTTCACACCCAGCGACTTTGCCTTCTCGTATTTCGAGCCGGGTTCCTCGCCCAGCACGAGATAACTCGTCTTCTTGCTGACGCTATCCGTCACTTTGCCGCCGTTCGATTCGATGAACTCCTTCACACCCTCACGCGAGAGGGTGGGCAGCGTCCCCGTGACGACAAACGTCAAACCGCCCAACTTCCCTTCTCCCTTTTCCCTTTTCCCTTGTTCCACCGGCCATAGTCCAACCGCTTTCAGCTTCTTCAATATCTTTTGGTTGGCGGGACGCTTGAACCAGTCCACGATGGCTTCGGCAATGTTAGGGCCTACGCCTTCGATCTCTTGTAAATCCTCGGCGTTGGCCTTGGAGAGCGCATCCAGATTTCCAAAGTGGCTGGCCAGGTCACGCGCCGATACTTCGCCTACACCGCGCATTCCCAAGGCCGTGATCAAGCGCGGCAGGGATTGATTCTTCGACTCGGCGATTGCCGCCAATAAATTATCCGCGATCTTGCCGGGTGGTTCCTTTTCAGTCTTGCGGTCTTTCTTCGTGACGGCTTCGAGGATGGCTTCACGCGTCAGGGTGTAAATATCCGCCACATCTTTGATCGCCCCGCTGTCAATCAATTTCTCGACGATCTTGAATCCCAGTCCATTGATGTCCATCGCACCGCGCGAGACGAAGTGCTCGATGTTGCGCTGGAGTTGTGCGGGGCAGGCCGCGTTCACGCAATACCAGGCCACCTCGCCTTCGAAATGTTCCACAGGCTGTTCGCACACCGGGCAGACTTGAGGCGGCTTGTATTTCCTTTCCTTGCCGGTGCGTATATCCACCACAGGGCCGATCACGTACGGGATGACCTCGCCCGCCCGTTTGACCAGCACCCGGTCGCCCACGCGGATATCCTTCTCGGCGATGTAATCGAAGTTGTGCAGTGTGGCGCGCTCGACGATCACACCGTTGATCTCGACCGGCTGTAGCACCGCGTTGGGGATCAATACCCCGGTCCTTCCCACGCTGACGCGGATATCCAGCAATTGGGTGGTTACTTCGCGTGCCGGGAACTTGAAGGCGGTCGCGCCGCGCGGGTCCTTACCCACAAAGCCCAGCTCTGCCGCCATGTTCAGATCGTCTATCTTGATGACCATGCCGTCGGCTTCATAAGGCAATTCGTCGCGGCGCGTGTTCCACGTTTCGGTATAGGCGATGGCGGATTCAATGTCATTGAATCGTTTGGCCGCCTCCGTGACCGGAAAGCCCAGCGCTTTCAGGTATTTGAGCAATTCCCATTGTGAGGTAGGAATCGAACCGCCTTCGGAATAAACAATTTGATATACCAGCAGGGTCAGCGGGCGGGAGGCGGTCAGGGCCGGGTCGAGCTGGCGCAGTGAACCTGCCGCTGTGTTGCGCGGGTTGAGATAAGTCTTCTCCCCGGCTTCTTCGAGCTGTTGGTTGAGTTCTTCGAATTCCTTGATTGGGATAAACGCTTCGCCGCGTACAACCAGGTAGGACGGTGGACGGTGGACGGGAGACGGTCCGGTCTTCGGTCTTCGGTCTCCGGTCTCAACGGGTATTTTCAATGGAATGGCTTTCACCGTCCGCAAATTGGCCGTGATATCTTCCCCGACTTCCCCGTCGCCGCGTGTGGCGCCTTGCACGAAGACCCCGTCGCGGTAATGCAGCACCACCGATAAGCCGTCGATTTTCGGTTCAACCACAAATTTCGCAGAGGCTACGCGTTCATCGAGTTTTCGGACGCGCTCGAACCAGGCACGCGCATCCTCCGCCCCGAAGGCATTGGCGAGGCTTAGGATCGGCGCGGGGTGGCGCACTTTCTCGAAGCGCTCGGCCGCTTTGGCGCCCGCCCGCTGGGTGGGTGAATCGGGCGTGACCCAACCCGGATTTTCAGCCTCGATCCGCTTGAGTTCGTTCATCAGCTTATCGTATTCCGCGTCGCTGATGACCGGCGTATCCAGCACGTGATACCGGTAATTATGGAAATGGATTTGAGATTTTAAATCCTCGTAATGGGAGCGGAGAGATTTTGTGTCCATGGTCGGATTATAGCGCAATTGCATGGCCTTCTCAAAATCCATGACGAATCTATGCTTCGGTATTTTTTTTAACGCGAAGCACGCAACCCTCAAAGAACGAAGGGCAGGCGTTCGCTAAGATTTTTGTTTTTTCTTCGCACTCTTCGCGAGTTTTGCGGTTCGTCCTCTGATCTTGAGAAAACCATGAGCGCAATTGACCTGCTCCTTGCCTGGTTAAGAAATGGCTCATTGGGAATTGCCGTGATTAAGAACNNTGTACAGAATCACGGCAACTCCTGAAGAGTCTTTACTTTCAAAATACCACTTGCAAAATCAGCAATGCTATGATGCCTGCCAAAATTGTCAACAGCGTATTCTTCGTCCGCCAGGCGACGAGGATCGCAACTGCGCCCGCCATCAAACGATAATTGTTCCAATTTAGATCCAGGGTATTATTCGGCATGAACAACGCCGGTGCAATGATCGCGGATAACACCGCCGGCGGTACGAATCTCAGGGCTTGCTTCACCGTTGCGGGGATTTCAAAACGACCGAACAAATAAATGAACGACAGGCGCATCCCGAACGTCAGCGCGCCGCCCAATAACATCACCAGCCAGATATTCACAGCACCCCCCTTGTGGATTTGCGATTCTCTAAAAGCGTGCCGGTCAAGATGCCAACCAGCGCCGCCAGGATCAGACCGAGTTTGAAGGGCAGGCTGTAGGCCAACAGTGCCACCATCCCCGCCGATAAGGCCGCGGCCACCACCGGTTTATCTTTTAGCACGGGCATGACCATCGCAATGAACGTCAGTGGCAGGGCAAAATCGAGCGGCCACGCCGCGGGAATCGCCGCGCCCATGAAGATCCCCAGCGCACTGCTGACCTGCCAGGTGGTCCATAGCGCCGCGCCCGCGCCGAGGAAGAACCAATGACTCGTCGGTGTGAAACCCTCCTCTTCATAGTGGATGATGGTGGCTGCATAGGCTTCATCGGTCAGGAGATAAGCCAGCAATGCTTTCCAACGCGTCGGCAGGTGCTCGATATACGGCGCCACGGAGGCGCTGTACAGCATATGCCGCATGTTGACAACTGCAATGGTCAGGACGATGACCAGTCCCGGTGCGGAATCATGGATCAGCTGGGCGGCGACGAATTGCGAAGATCCGGCGAATACAATGGAAGACATCATCTGTGCCGGGAAGGGCGCAAGTCCCGAACTGAGCGCCAGCGCGCCATAGATCAATCCGAACGGGAATACTCCCACCAGCAGCGGGGATTCGGCGCGAACTCCCGCCCAGAACGATTTCATTTTTTGATTCATGATCACCGATTAATATTTTAAATTGTCGCCCTGAGTGAAACGAAGGGTCTCAATGCTGCAAAAGCAGAAACTCTGCCGTCGCTATGCTGCCTCAGAGTGACATGGACGATGTTTTTCTTAATGCGGCAAAGGGATTCCCGCATAGTCTTGCAGCGTCATCTCGATGAACATGCCGCGGATGATCGACTCGAGCACGCTTCGGATGCGCACGCGTTCATTCGCCCGATTATTGTTCGGATTAAAAGAGATCGGCTTGCCCAGTTTCACTTTCCGTAGTTCGGGATGCACGGCAATCGGATAGAACTTTAATATTTTCTGTGTCCGCTCGAAATATAACTCACCCAGGCGCGCAAAGCCTTTCATGAACGGCGTCATTTTGCATTGCTCGTCCATCGCCTGGGTGGGGTCTTCGGGGAAGATCAATAAACTTTGTCCTGCCAATAAATGCTCCAGACTGATGCGATACGTTTCGAGCGCTTCCCCTCCATGCCATACGGGGATACTGCCGACGCCGCGCAGCAGTCGCACCGAGGCTTGCGAGATCAGGCGCGCCAGAGGCATGCTTAATGGCGGCGGGATGTGTAATTGCGGTTCGACGAAATCCTTGTTCAAATACGCCGCGGCTTTTTCCCACTCCAGCATGTCGCCGACCACCCACGGGTGGATACGAACGGGCAGGGAGGCGGCTGCGGCAATTGGTCCCAGGGCCAGTGCATGGTTGGAAACATATACCGCCGGGCCTTGGTTGGGCAAGTTTTCATCGCCTGTCAATTCTCCGCCCCAAATGAATGCATCTAACATATGAGACACGAACCAATACAGCGCATCGCCTTTCATGGGTTCTCCTCTATGTGGTTAATAACACCCTGAGCAGCTTAAGACGCGCAGAAACTTCCGATAGATCAAATTCGAGCTTGAATAATATTGTAACACTTTCACTTGAACGACAGCCAGAAATTGCAGAACGGCGGAGGGAAACAATAGGTTTATAATAAGTGTCATACTGACAGGCTAATGGATGGCTGGGCCTGAACCTAAATCAATTTCCCAAAGGAGAAAAATATGGACCAAGTAACGCCTTATCTTGCACTTTTAGGTTTCCTCTTGCGAGCCCTCGGCTTTTTAGTCGTTGGATTCGCCGTCGGTCACTTTACCTTCGGCAACTACAAGAATAGTGAATGGCAAGTGAAGATTGCCCTAGCGCTCGGTTTCTTTGTATTACTGGTTGGCCTGACCGCTTTCTCGAGCCCCGGCTCGGCGGGTGCCTTCGCACTTGGTGCGGGCGGCGCATATTTCATATCCATGATGCCGATGAGGGCACCCAAACAATCATCTTGAAAAAACAGGCTCCCAACCGGGAGCCTGAGTTTTTGTAGGATTTACATCAATGAGACAACTTCTCCTGACGTATAAAGCCGGGTCTGTTTGCGTGTCATCACATGGACTTTGCTGGCACCCATCGCCTTCCACTCGCCGCCGAGTTTTCCTATCAGGGCGGTATTCTCGTCAATGCCGATCATGCGCTGGCCATCCTTCATCTTTGTCCGCAATAAGCTGACCAGTGCCTTGAACGGCCCGGCATGATCGAAGTGCGGCATCACATAGTCCGCCGGCACGATGCCAAAGCCGTTGATGGCTCCGATGCCCATATTGCGAAAATTCGGCAGGCGTCTGGCAAGGACCATCGCACCTGCTGAACAGCCCGCGTAGACCGCGCCGCGCGACCAGGCCTTTTGTGCAGCGGCCCAGGCGCGGCTTCCGTTCATCGTTTCAAACAGGTAGATCGGGTTACCTCCCGAAAAATAGATTAAATTTGCAGCTTCGAGGGTCGGTTCGTATTGCGGGTCATCAGCCGATGCCCGGTCAATGATGGGCAGCGCTTCGGCGTCCGCACCCAGCTTGCTGAAATGTTCGATGCCCATTCTTGACCAGCGTCCTACGTTTTCGTCTCCCTCCTGGCCTGCGGCGGTCGCCAGGCAGACCACCCGCGCCGGGCGCCCGTCGGCTTTGACCGAGTCGAGCAAGTAACGGTCCACATCCTCCATCACGGGCAGGTATTCACCCGCACCTACTAAAGCGATTAAACCATTCATCAGTACCTCAACCATTAATCAATTATTTTTGAATTATATAATACCCACGGTCACAAATTGCGCTTTCCACCTTCTGAAATAGCGCAATTTGCGACCGAGTGCGGTATACAACGCCAGATGGTGGTATGGATTATGGACCATGTGTCGCGGTGTTTGTTGGAAATGCGGTAACAGTGGGCGTTACGGTTGGCGTAGCTGTCGGGGTGGGTGTGTTCGTCGGACTGGCGGTAAAGGTCGGCGTGAGGGTGAACGTGGGGGTATTGGTTGGCGTGCGCGTGGCGGTGGCCGTTGGGGTATAGGTCGCTGTCAGAGAAGGAGTAAACGTATAGGTGGGTGTCAGTGAAGGAGTGAACGTATAAGTCGGGGGCATGAACGGCGTGAAAGTGCTGCTCGGCAGAATGTATAGGGTGGCGGTGGCGGTCCAGGTGGGGCTTGGTGTGCCGGTCATGATCGCAGGCGTTAAGCTCAAAGTTGGAGAGGGGGATGCAGGCGTAAGGCTGAAGATTGCCGTTGTGGATGCGGTCGCGGCTGGAGTCACGGGCCCGGGCTTGATCATCACGGCCACCCATCCGAGACAATAGCATGGCAGGGTGCCAAGGATGATCGAGATCAGGATAAGGCGGAGCCGTGCTCGCGGGTCGTCAGGGTCGCGCATCGGCATGATGATAACATAAAGGAGGGCGAAGCGCGCGGCGAAAACGTAAAACATAAAGCGCTCAAAGCATATAAACGCGGAGTGCGAAATCTTTGCGCAGCACCCCCGAAGGGTGGCCAGATTTCGCCTGATGTCAAGAGATTTCGGACTCGAAACTAACAAACTTTGAGCGCACCCGAAAAATATGGCTTTCTCAAATTCAGAGGAAGAACCGCGCAGCCCGCCACCCTCAATCCTTGAAGAACACAAGGGCAGGGAGCGAGGGCCGGCGAGCGCAAAGATTTCTTGGCGTACTTCGCGCCCTTCGCGTTGAAAAAATGACAAAACATGGATTCACCCTGGATTTTGACAAGGCCATAACCCGAAAAACGTTCCGACTTTTTGCTCGGAGGGCAACAAGGTATAATCTCGAACATGATTCCCATCTGCCTGCGCATTGCCGGTTTTCTCTCATACCGCGATCCCGTCGAATTGGATTTCACAACCTTTGATCTGGCCTGCATCTCCGGGCAAAACGGCGCCGGCAAATCTTCCCTGCTCGATGCCATGACGTGGGCCTTGTTCGGAGAATCACGTGCCAGGGATAAGGATGCGCTGGTCAATCTCCAATCCAAAGCCGCGGAAGTTGCGCTGACCTTTGGTTACGAAAATAATACCTATCGGGTTCAACGTACCTTGCCGCGCGGCAAGACCACCGTTCTTGAATTTCAAATTAAAAATGGCAGCGAATGGAGGCCTTTAACCGAGCGTACCACCCGCGAAACGCAGGCTCGCATCGAACAAACCCTGCGGCTCGATTACGACACCTTTATCAACGCGGCTTTCTTCCTGCAGGGTAAAGCCGACCAATTTACGCAGCAAAATGCGGGCAGGCGCAAAGAGGTATTGAGCAGCATCCTCGGCCTCGAAGTGTGGGAAACCTATAAAGAGCGCACGATTGGGAAGCGCCGCGGGCTTGAAGAGGAAATGATCGGTGTGGATCGCAGCCTCGCCGATATTGATTCTGAACTTTCGGAAGAGGGGCCGCGCAAGGAAAGGCTCAAGGAATTGGAAGCCGAGTTAAAGCGCTTGAATTCCATCCGAAAAACGCAGGAGACTGCGCTGGAGAATCTCAGGCAAGCCGCGGCTTCACTCGATCAACAGCTTGCCGCCGAAAAAGCCAAACTCGAGCAGGAAAAGCGCGGCTTGAAGGAGCAGGAAAAAGCGGTCGGCGATCAGCGCTCAGTGATCGTTGAATTGACGGCTCAGATGGAAAGTGCAGGGAAACTCCTGGCAGACGCCGAAGAGAAACTCGTCACGCGCAGCGGTCTGGAAGCGCACCGCACCGCCGCGCGCGATGAATACTCTAGGCTCAAAGCCGAAAACGAATTGCTCAAGAGCCAGATGGATGAACTGAAGGAGCATATCAACCAACTCGAGGCGGCGGAGGGCGCAACCTGCCCGTTATGTGGCCAGGCCTTAAGCGAAGAGCATCGCCTCTCTACGTTGAAGCAATTGAACGATGAAGGCAAAGAAAAAGGCGGGCGCTTCCGTACGAATAAATCAACCATTGACAAGCTGGCCAGGCAGATCGCAGATTTTGAATCGCAGCTTGTGAAGGCCGAAGGTGCCGAGCGGGAACGCTTGAAACAATCCAATTCTGTGACCCAGTTGACAGAGCGGATTTCTGCCATAAAGGATGCCGTGAAAAACTGGGAGGCGGTCGGCGCAAAGCGCTTGCAGGAAGTCGAGACGCTCCTTGCCGGCCGGAAGTATTCGGTTGACTTGCAGAAGCCCTCGGTCAATCTCGATGAGGCCGAGCGTGATTTGCGTGCGTTGCAGGAACAGGAAAATCGCTTGAATCAGGAGGTCGGTGCCGCGCGGCAGAAGGTGTCGGTGCTGGTGGATTTGCGGAAACGCAAGGCCGACCTTTCCGCGACGCGTGAGACCCTGGCTTTGCAGATTGCACATCATAAGACCCTTGAACGCGCCTTCGGCAAGGATGGCGTTCCAGCCTTATTGATCGAGCAGGTTTTGCCGCAGATCGAATCGAAGGCCAATGAATTGCTCGACCGTTTGAGCGATGGGCAAATGTCAGTCCATTTTGAAACGCAGTCCCCATACAAGGACGAGAAGCGCAAAGACTTGAAGGAGACGCTCGATATTCAGATCAGTGACGCGGCCGGTATGCGTGATTATGAAATGTATTCGGGCGGTGAAGCCTTCCGCGTGAACTTTGCCATTCGATTGGCTTTATCCGAAGTGCTGGCCCAGCGCAAAGGTGCGCGCTTACAGACGCTGGTGATTGACGAGGGTTTCGGCTCGCAGGATGTGCAGGGCCGCCAGCGTTTGATCGAAGCCATTAATTTGGTGAAAAAAGATTTTGCAAAAATCCTGGTCATCACACATCTCGATGAACTCAAGGATGCCTTCCCCACACGCATCGAAGTGGAAAAGACGGATCGTGGCTCGATAGTGAACGTCATTTAATAAAAACGCAAACCATCGTACAAAAGTCATCACCGAAATTATCCGCCTCCTGCTCACCATGATCCCTCAGCAGCGTGGACGCGTTCTCCGGGAAGACCAAGCTTCCTACGAAGTTTAATTTGCGTTTTGCGTAATTTTGCGTTTTATGATTTATTTCGCCATCTCAACATTTTTCTTCATCATGAATATCCCTCGTTGGTATGCACTAACCACGCCGCTCGGCTCGGCGATCTTCGCCGCCATGATGTTCACTTCAACCTGGAAAGTAATTTCAGGGCAAGGAGTCACATGGCGAGGCAGAAAATATAAGCCGACCAGGTAAAAAAGGCGGCGCTGATCAGGCGTCGCTTCTAGTCTACTCTGGCACCTCGCCGAGGATCATCTTATCCACCCCTCGGTCAATCTCCCATGGATAGATGATGAACGCATCCGTAGTGGCCGCGTAATAATCGGGGCGGACGGTTCCAAATAAGCTTCTGTATGGATTGAAATGTAAAACGCACGTTTCGGGGAATCCTCCCGCGGACGACACGCGATTCTTCACCGCCGTGATCGTGCGCCCCGAACCCCACACATCGTCCACGATCAAAGTCGGGTGGCCGCTCAGTTTATCGTCGGCGGGAAATTGGATGAACTCGGGCCAGGCCATCAGCCTGGTTTTGCGGCTCTCCATTTGAGCCGGAAAATCCACTGCCGCGGTCAGGATGTGCGTAATGTTCATCGCGTCCGCCAGCAGGCCGCCCGGGATGATGCCGCCGCGCGTGATCATCACCATGGCGGTATATTCGCGTCGGAACTGCGGGATGAGGTGGTCGATCAGGCGGTCAACCTCTTCCCATGTCACCATTTCACGTCGTTCCTCAGGCTGCATTCTCCGCCGATTCTATTCACCAGAGATGAACGAGGATAAACGAAGATATTTAAAATCTTTGTTCATCTCCGTTTATCTCCGGTTGATATTTATCCCAATACCGCCGCCAATGGGGCAGGTGCGGCAACTTGCATGGATCGTCCTTGAGCCTGTGCTTTTTCCACATCGCGTGCCCACAGGAATAGACAGGTATTGTAGGCGGTCATCGTATAGGAGCTGATCACGCTTGCCACCATCACGAAGATAAAGAACAAGATCGCGCCCAAGGCAATGCCAATGATGATGCCTGCTGTGCTTGAACTGGTCACTGAGATAATGCCGATACCGGCACCGACGCCGATCATCAGGCCGATCAAGCTAAGCACGAAACTGATGAGGCCTGTGATCCACTTCACGCCCACCGTGCTGACGGTGATCAACAGCAGGTTATTCTTTGCGATATAGGTGGCGCGTTTGACGCCTGTTACCAGGTTCGCATCCTCGATCATCATGGCGGGCAGGATCAGGTACGAGGCTTCCGTCCAGACCGTTTCAAGCAGGCTTCCAATCGCGCCCCCGATTAGCCCTGTCGCCGCGTTGCGCGAACGGCTGCTCCGGTTGCGGATTGAACTCGTCAGCAGGTTTACCACCGTAGATGCCACCGCCAGACTGAGGATATGCCAAAACTCACGTTGGACAATAGCCCAGGCCTTGTCCATGCGCCCATCGCCTTCGGCCAGATAACCNNTAGATGAGATACACGGTCATGCCCGCGAAGATATAACTGAACACATAGTGAAGGAAGACCAGCACCGCACCGATCACGAACAGCACCACCCGTCCTGCCAGGTTGTCCACGCCAAATATGAAGGCGGCTGCGATCAGTGGAATGATCCCGATCAGGGTGACAACTAACCCGGCGATCATGGAGTAAATGGACGGCTTGATCAAGTCGTTGTCTTTGAATGCCATCTGCCAGGCTTCCTTTAAGAACGACCAGCCACGTGTAAGCGATTGCATGTCGGTCTCCTTATTAAATAATAATGGGACGATTATAGTCCAAGTGTTGAATCATTGTCGTGACGAGTGCATCGCGCTGCATGGTTTTCTCAAGATCAAAGGACGAACCGCAAAGCGCGCTACCCTCAACCCTTGAAGAACACAAGGGTAGGAAACGAGGGCAGGCGATCGCGAAGAAAAAACAAGAATCTTAGCGAACTTCGCGTGCTTCGCGTTAAAAAAATGACAAAGCATAGGTTCACCATGGAATTTGAGAAGGCAATGCGTCGCACTAAGAGGAGGGCGCTGCCCTGCGACCGAAGGGAGTGTCGAAGGCGTGATATACCTTCATAACAAACTTACCGGATCCACTTCAACCCGCCAATGATCCGGCAGGCGGCCGCGCAAGAACGTGGCCGGATCGGAGCCGCGCAAAATGATCTGCCAGCGATGATCGTCTCCAAGCTTGGAAAAGAAACAGGGCACCGGGCCGATCATGGGAAGCAGTTTCCGGTTTTCAGCTTCCATCTGGCTTTGAAGTTTCGCCGCCAGCTTGCGTGCCTCTTCTTCGGCTTTGACCGGATCGGGATGGCGATATTCCAGTCGTACAAGTTGGGTAAAGGGCGGATAGCCCAACCGCTTGCGCTGATCCAACTCGTGTTGGTAAAAACCTTTTACATTATGTTGGGATGCCGCTTGGATGACATAATGTTCGGGCACAAAGGTCTGCAAGACCACGCCTCCTCCGAGTGAGGAACGGCCGGCGCGGCCCGCCACTTGGGTCAGGAGCTGAAAGACTCGTTCCGCCGCAAAGGGATCGGGCAAAAAGAGACCCACATCCGCCAGCACAATGCCGACCAGTGTGACGCGCGGCAGATCGAGTCCCTTGGCAAGCATCTGTGTGCCGATCAACACATCGGCGCGCCCCGCCGCGAAGTGACCTAGGATGATTTCATGTGCATCCTTTTGACGCGTGGTTTCCCAATCCCACCTCAAGGTGCGCGCCTTTGGAAATAACGCCTGCACCTCGCTTTCAACCTTTTCGCTACCCAATCCATAGGCGCGTATGTTCCCGCTGTTGCATTCTGGACAGCGCTTTGGCATCTGCCGTTGATAACCGCAGCGGTGGCAGAGCAATTGCTCGCCGGCAGTGACATGATAGGTCAGCGGCGTATCACAGCGCGGACATTTCGCCGCGTAACCGCAATCGCGGCAAAAGACATACGTGGCGGTGCCTCGCCGGTTCAGGAACAAAATGGCCTGTTCGCCGCGCTTCAATGTGAAAGCTAGTGCCTCGTTGAGTTCGTGGCTGAAAATGCCTCGGTTTCCTGATTTCAATTCCTCGCGCATATCCGCAATATGGATCGGCGGCAAATCCAGCCCCTTGGCCAGTTCAGTCTTTGGCTCGGATGTGATGCGCTGGGTTAATTCCAAGCGAAGATTTTCCCCGACATCTGCCTGATACCGTTGAACGATGCTCGGCGTGGCTGATCCCAAAATACAGGCGCATCCACAAATGCGTGCATAACTTTGCGCCGCGCTCACCGCGTTGTAAAATGGCGGCTCGGATTGATAATAGGAATCATCGTTGCATTCATCCGCCACGATCAAGCCGGGATTGGGCAGGGGCGCAAAGAGCGCACTGCGCGGCCCGATGATGATCTTTAACGCTCCACTGCGGGCGCGCCGCCACGTATCATAGCGTTCGCCCTCGGAAAGTTTTGAATGGAGCACGCCGACCTGGCCTGGAAAACGCGCCAGGAAACGGCGCACGATTTGCGGGGTCAGGGAAATTTCCGGTACGAGGATGATGGCCTGCCTGCCGCGCCGCAGGGCTTCCTGTGTCGCACGCAGGTAAAGTTCGGTCTTGCCTGAGCCTGTCACGCCCTCCAGCAAAAAGGATTTGATCGGTTTGCCTTCCGCACATTGACGAAAACCCGACTCGATTTGTCCCCAGGCGCGCTTTTGCTCTTCCGTTAAAACGAATTCCCTGTTCTCCATACTCTGGTCGCTGATCTTTGTCAATGGGTCGCGCCAGATTTCCGTCTCACGCAGCAGGATCAGTTCCCGTTCGGCCAGTTCCTGGAGGTCAGCCGCATTGCACCCACTTTCAGCGTAGACCCAGGAGACATTAATGGCTTCCGGTTGTGTGATTAGAAAATGCAGTGCTTTTTGTCTGCGTGTCCGCGTGGCTTCCGTATTTCCCAAATCGTCCATCGCGGTTTCCGCGCTTTCCGGCGCGACCGCCAACTGTGCGGTGCGGATATATTTGGGCCGGACACTGGCGGGCGGCAGGACGGATTGTGACGATAGGGTGCCGCGCCGCACAAGACCTTGTGCGGTCTTGCGCCAGTCTACTTTGGAAAAATGACGGTCGATCTGTCTACCGCGCAGTGCGCCGCGGCTTTGCAGCAGTTTAAGCAGGCGAGAAGCCGTGCTGGATAATTCGATATTCGCCGATTCGAGGTTTGTATCCCGGATATCGAATATCGTATCTGCCTGCTGATTCCATCCGGGAGGCAAAAAGAGTCCGATGATGGCTGCCAAAGGCGAGAGGCTCAACTCGGCCAGTGATTCAGCCAATGCAATTTGTGATGATGTAAGGACGGGGTCGGGATCGATCCGTTCGAGGATTTCCCTAGTCTGTGTTACGGAAGGGTGTTTGATGAATCGGAGTACCACCCCTTGCACCGTTTGCTTTCCAAATGGCGCCAGTACGAAATGCCCCGGGCTGATGCGCCCCAATAGGTGTTCCGGGATGGAATAATCAAAAACGCCCGCAATGGACGGGACGTTTACTGCGAGTTGGATAAAGGAGGACATATCAATGCAAAGACGCGAGTTGCGTTTTTCGAATTACGTTTTGCTTTTTAAGATCGCCGCTGCACCGTAACCGACCACACCGCTGTAATCACCGGTCACATCGCCGGAGGTGGCATGATGCAATACTTTCACTTCATTCGCGCCGAGTTCCTTGCAAGCCCACATCACGGCGGTCAGCGCGCCGAGGCCGCAGGCAAAACCTTTGTCATTGCGTTCTGCTTCGAATGCGCCCTCCGGGTCGAACGATTCGATCTGGTCCAGCATGACCTCATCATAGAAGTTGGCGGTTTTCTGATCGTAATAATGGGATAAGTCCGTGCTGGCCACCAGGATCGCGTTGTGACCCTGCAGGACTTTGGCGAGGGCTTTCCCCAATGCCTGGGAAACGCGCGGCTCCACGGCGCGTACCATGATGGGCAGCAGCTTCCATTCCGAGGCCAGCGCACGCTGCAGGAATGGCAATTCAATTTCGAGTGAATGTTCCGGGTCGTTGGAGATGCGTGTCAGACCAAAACCCAGGCTTGATTTTATTAATAGATCCAATGCCTGCACGGAAACAGTATCAATTGGGATTTGGCCCAGCGGTGTGACGTAGGCCTCGTATGCCGAGGTCAGCAGTGGAGCGTTGTGGAAGTTGTGAAATGGAGAGAGCACCGCCACCAGATCCGGAGTTCGTCCCCGCACGGCCGCAAACGCATATCCCGCTACGGGACCTGAGTAACGGTGCCCGGCATGCGGCGCTACCACACCGATCACCTCCCCATGCAGTTCGGGTAATTTTGCCTCCCTGATATAGGAGTCTACGCTGTGGGCCAGGGCTTTTGGCTCGCCTTCATACCACATTCCGGCAATCGGGGAAGGACGCAGGCGGAGGTTTGCATTCACAAAATAATTGTAGCACAAACCGGAGTGCGAAGTCTCCAGACTTCGCACTTATGTAATTGATGTTACGCACCGTCCCGAAGGTTTGGACAAAAAGCGGCTTGAATTACAGAAACCTTCGGGACGTTTTGCGTAAGGTGAGTTATTAACTTTTGGTTTCGCTCAATATTTTTTGTGTGGCGTGAAACGCCAGCGGCGGCAGGTTGGATTGCTCGAACCAGCCGATCTGGTCGGCGTCATCGCCGGCCTGGGGCACGCCCGATACCAGTTGGGCGGAATAAACGATGATGAAATCCGCGCCGCGTGGGTGCTCGCGGCCTGCGATCACATCCACTACCTGTGTCGCGTGCACCGTCAGGCTGGTCTCTTCCAGACATTCTCTTTCCGCGGCCTGGGCTGGGTCTTCGCCTGCGTCCACAAAACCGGCGGGCAAAGTCCACAGTCCGCGGAACGGTTCGTTGACGCGGCGCACCAGCAGCACGCGGCCATCCTGCTCGAGCAGCACGGCCGCCGCGACTTTGGGATCGGTAAAGTGAATCCACCTGCACTTTGGACAAACCGGGCGCAGTTTGCCGAACTTTTCCTGCAAGCTGACCCTGGTTCCGCAACGCGGGCAGAAATTTATTTCTTGTTCCATTTTTTGCGGAGATTGCTTTCGTTGGCGTGTGGCAATATCCAGGCCGTCAGGCCAAAGCCAAACGCCAGGATCCCAAAGAGGATTTCCAAATCCAGCGGCACGGGAGATGATGTTTGGTTGTTGACCGGCTGGCTGTTCTGGACCTGCGGCGCATTGGATTTTGATTCAGCTTCAGGCGTGGGCGTCTCTGTGTCCATCAGCGCGGCAGACATTGCGCGTGGAGCCGGGGTTTCCGTTAGGTTGTCCGCTGCGGGAGGCAACGCAGGCGATTGTGTTGCGAGCATAGCGAGCGTAGCGAGTGCAGATTCCTGCGGTACGGATTGCGGAGCCCCCGCGCCCATTGCGGCCGGGAACGGAGCCGATGCAAGATTCGGAGCCGAGAATGAAACCAGGCCATTGATCGCAATGGAGATGACGAATAGGAAAGCGGCCAGCGCGGTGGCAAAACGAAAAACTGGAACTGTGCGCGGCGCTGGCGGTTTGAGCCTTGCCATTTGCGGGGTCAGGGTGAAGTTGCGCGGCGCTCGCCGGAATGGAAGTTGACGCAGCAGGCCGCGCGTCGAGCGCAGGTCACTCAAGACGCTGTGCAGGCTCTCATCCGCGGCCAGGCGGACTTCAAGGCGCGCCGAATCGGACGGATTGAGTTGTCCATCCAGGTAAGCGGAGAGGAGTTCGAGATCGCGTGGATTCATGATCGCTCCTCTTGCAGACGAAACGCGGCGGGCAGAAGTTCCACAAAACCTTGCAGGCATTCCCGCAATCGCAGGCGGGCGCGCGCCAGGCGTGATTTGATCGTCCCCAGCGGGGCGTGCAGGGCAGTGGCCACTTCGGCGTAATCCAGCCCTTGGATGTCGGCCAGCACTACCACGCTGCGGAATTCATCCGGGAGGTGGTCGAGACAGTGCTGTATGGCATGTTCGAGTTCGTCGGCTTCGGCTTGCTGGTCGGGCGTGAGGTTCGGATCGGCCAGCCAGCGCGGCGAATCCATTTCATCGCCATCCTGATCTTCCGGTTCGAGTGGGGTGGTGGGGTGCCGTTTGCGGCGGCGGAGTTCATCGTAGCAGGCATTCGTCACGGTGCGCATCAGCCAGGCTTTGAAGGAACCGCCGCGATACGAAGTCACGTTTTTGAAGGCGGATAGAAAAGCATTCTGTGTCGCATCCGCCGCCAGGTCTTCGTCGCCGAGGATGCGCAGGGCGGTATTGAACAGCGCGTCCTGATAATGCAGTACCAGCGTATTGAAGGCTTCCAGGTCGCCGCCTTGTGCGGAATGAATGAGAGCAGGTTCGTCCATTGGTTTAATTAAACCACAGATACACGCAGATGGATGTAGCTTTTTTGCTTGAGATAAATGCGGTTGAAGAGGGGCTTTCATCGCTGTGCTATACTTGAATTGTAGCCATTTTGAAGTTTAGCTAGGAGCAGGATAGTTATTCTGCCAAGCAGAGAAAAAATTGGAGGACAATATCATGGAAGAACTTCATCAAGTCCAACTCACAAAAAGCCAGGTTTGGTACACACGTTTGGATAGATTCCTGCTTTATTTGATTGCAGGCGAGCTTGGATATTTCATGTTGTTAATGCTGGGCGGCGTCGTTGTAGCCATACTGGTCTTCACAGTAAAATTTTCGCCAAATTTCAACCAATACCATACCAGTATCTTATGGCCGGTTCTGATATATGTTGTGGCTTTACCGTTCAATATGCTGGGCGGGTTTGCAGGAATTATCCTGAATATTTGTGCAAACCATCAAGGTTACCCAGGGACCGGCCATTTGCTTAATTGGATTTTTCTTGCGACAACAGGCTGGCTTTTCATCCTTGCCCTGGTTTTCATGTTGCCAGTCATGGCGAGTGGATATTGAACAGAATGTCAAAACAAGGATGGTTGTTTAGCGCTTCAAAAGAAGATATAGCCCTCGCCAGATCATCATTCCCAATGCCGATGTCACGCTTAGCACAACGGCGAAGATTGGAATGATCGGCGCGTTGAGAATCAGTCCGCGCAAGACAACTGCTAGCGGCCCGGCAAAGAGCATCGCAACCCCCACCCAACCTCCCCCATTTTCCTTTTGAAAATGGGGGAGGTTGGGTGGGGGTCGAAATAATTTCAATGTTGAATAATCCAAACCACGGGGCTAGCAGAAACCACCCGATAAGGAGCGGTATGAATGCGGCGGACATACGCGGCAAAAAGGAAACCCCGCTCTCGCCGTGGGTCGCAAAGCCAATCAAGGTGACGATGAGCAGGATCAGGCCGTCGCCCAGGATGAGAATGTTTTTTGATTTTATTTCATTTAAATACAAAGGACATCAAGGGCAAAAAGGTTTTGATTTCTTTTCCTTCGTGTACTTTGTGTCCTTCGTGTTTAATTTTTTTCGCCAAATTCTTCATTCCGCAATGCTGGGAACAACAACACTTCTCGGATGGAATGTTTATCCGTTAACAGCATGGTCAGACGGTCCACGCCCATGCCGAAGCCTCCGCACGGCGGCATTCCATAGCGCATGGCGCGCAGATAATCCTCGTCCATCGGATGTTTCTCTTCATCGTCGTCGGCGTAATCGCGTCCCATCTCGAGGAAACGTTGTTCCTGGTCGAGCGGATCGTTCAACTCGGTGAAGGCATTGCACAATTCAAAGCCTGCCGCGTAACCCTCGAAGCGCTCGACGGTCAGCGGATCGCCCGGCTTCGATTTCGCCAGCGGCGAAATGTCGCGTGGATAATCGTATAGGAAGGTTGGCTGGATCAAAGTCGGCTCTAGGAATTCGCCCAGCATAAAGTCAATCAGCTTGCCGCGCGTCGCCTTGGGATCGGGGGCCTTATCCTTGTGCTTCGACACGATCGCTTTGAACAGGGCCTCGGCGGTTTTATGTTCGGCAATATCGATCCCGCAGGCTTCGAGGATTCCCTGCCGCATTTCGAGTCTGCGCCACGGCGGCTTGAACTCGATCTCGTGGTCGCCGTATTTGAGCTTTGTACCGCCGGTGACTTTTTCTGCCGTATAGGCCACCATCTGCTCGGTCAATTCCATGACCTTGAGATAATCCGCATACGCCCAATAGAATTCCAACTGGGTGAACTCGGGGTTATGTTTGTAGGAGACGCCTTCGTTGCGGAAGTCGCGCCCGATCTCGTAGACTCTTTCAAGGTTGCCCACCAGCAATCGTTTCAGATAAAGTTCGAACGAGATGCGCAGGTACATATCCTGCTCCAACTCGTTGTGATGCGTCATGAAAGGCCGTGCGGCCGCGCCGCCGTATATCGGCTGCAGGATCGGTGTTTCGACTTCGAGAAAACCCCTGTCGTCCAGGAATTCGCGCAGCGCTTTGATGATCGTCGCGCGTTGGCGGAAGGTCTCGCGTACTGCGGGGTTGACCGCCAGGTCGGCATAGCGCTGGCGGGCGCGCAGTTCTGCATCTTCCAGCGCGGCATACCGCATAACGCTGCCGTCTTCCTGCGTCACATCCTTGTCTGCCGGCAGGGGGCTGACGGCTTTTGCCAGCAGTTTGAAGTCGTGGACGTGCAGTGTGACTTCGCCGGTCTTGGTGCGGAACATCACACCGGAGGCCTGGATGAAGTCGCCGATATCGAACATCTTGTTGAAGAAGTCGACCCGCTCCTGGGCCAGTTCATTGATGCGGAAGAATAATTGCACTTTGCCTGCGCCATCCTCGATATGAGCGAAGGAGATCTTGCCCATGGCGCGTGTGGCGCGGATCCGTCCCGCCAGCGTTGCTTTAACTTCACGGCCATCCTTTTCAGCGGCTTCGAACTCGGCGATCGCCTGTGCGCTGGTATGGGTTCGTTCCGCACGCGTGGGATAGGTTTCGATGCCCTCGGCGCGCAGTTCTTCGATTTTTTGCAAACGGATTTTTTCAAGAGAGGTGTATTCTGGCATGGGTTCCTTATAAGCCCCTATCCAACCTTTCCCTAATTCTCGCGGAGCACTTCGCAAGGAAGCAGAATTTGTGGAAGGTGTCCTGGATGGACGGATGGGGCGGCAAAATAAAAAAAGCCCCGCGCGGCCGGATTGCAGACGCGCGGGGCCGCCAAGTCAATGTTCGGTTTACTTGACCTTGATGATCTTTACTTTGTAGGTGCCGTCGGGCGTTTCGACGTGCACTGTCTCGCCGACTGTGTGATTCAGGATGGCTTTACCGATGGGCGATTCGTTTGAGATCTTCCCCTCGCGCGGGTTGGCCTCCGCCGCTCCAACGATCGTATAGGATTCGGCTTCGTAACCCTGTTCCTGAATGGTCACGGTCAAACCGATCTCCACCATATCCACCGGGTAATTCTTTTCATCCTCGATCACCCGCGCGGAAGCCAGCAGCGTTTCCAATTCCTGAATGTGGCCTTCGACAAAGGCCTGTTCATTCTTGGCCGCCTCATATTCGGCATTCTCGATGAGCTCTCCGCCCTCCATGGCCTCGTGCAAGCGGTCAGCCACTTCCTGGCGCTTGACGGTGCGCAGGTGCTCAAGTTCATCCTGAAGCTTCTGAAAGCCTTCCTTGGTCAGGAATTTTGCGGTCATAATACTTTCCTTACTAAAGAATTTGCATCCTGTACAGGATGCAATTGGGTGCCATTTCCAACGGCGCGCTTAATATATCACGATTCAAAACCAGATGCAAGCGCGGCTTTATTTGTCTGGGCAGGCTTCCAATAACGGATGCCGTGTTGTCCAGACCAGTATCCCTGGATCTCCTGGCGCATGCTCTCCGGAGGCTGAAACAGGGTCGAGAGTTGTGAAGCGTATAGTTCGATCGCTTCCTGCCAAACCTTTAGTCCGGTCTCCGAAACCGGTTGAACGGAATCCTGCATTCCGGCCGTTTTTGATGTAATTTGCTCAAGATTGTGAAAAAGGTATGGAATGTCGGCGTCATAGATGAGCGAACGCCCCAGCAATTCTGCGGCCTGCCGCACCGTAACGTGATCTATGTGGCTGCCGATCCCCAGTTGCACGACTGGAACATCCTCAGGCTTCAGGTGGGCCCTCATGGTTTCCGCGATGCGTGCCGGTAAATGCGATTCTTCTGCGTGTAAGGGCACATAGATATCCATATATAGGGCTTCACCGTTCTTCCCGCGGCGGTAGATACAATCCAAAAAGTCAAAATTGACCGCTTTTGCGCCAACCAGGTCCGCGGCCCGCTGGTTCTCAGCCCGCCGCAGGCGCACGGTTTCCTCGGCCGAATGGGTTCCCCACTCCGCATGCAGGGATTTGGCAAAGTCTGTCAGTTCGGTTTCATCGGGAAAGCCGCACATGAACGTCCAGATCTCAACCGAATGGCCTGCTTGCGTCTGGTCGTAGATCAGTCCGCCTGCGGAGAGGATGGCATCGTCCAGGTGAGGAGAAAAGTAGATGATTCGCATCAGGATGATTGCTCTATCGTGAAATATGGGTTGCTTTGAGGGTACCGCGTTTATAACGCTTTGAGTGATCTGCGTGCAGACTTGCTTTGGTATGCCCGCGGCAGGTTGGTCTGCAAGTTGGACATATGCACCTTGAGTTGGGTGCGCAGGAAATTTACGGTTCCTTGATCCCCCGCATAATTGGCGATCAGGAATTCAAAGACGGCGTTTGTCTCTGAGTTTTCCAATTCAGTGGCGACTTGATAGGCTTCCTCCAGGTCATGAACGTGTTTGCCAGCCTGGTCGCTTGTAAACTTAAGCATTTTTTTGGCGTGAAGTAAAACTTCGTCGCTGGCCTTCTTTTCCAATTCGTCCCGGGTTGATCTGGAGCGCAGGTCTGCCAGCCAGCGGGCGTGACCGGCTTCTTCCAAGGCATAACAATGCCAATACGAGACGATCTCAGGTTGGTGAGCGAATTTGCCTTCCATGCTCTCGTAGAGCGCCTGGCATGTATTTTCGATTTGGATCGCTAATTCAAAGAGTTCTTCCACGGTGGAGTTTAGCATTGGGTTTTCCTTCGGCCTATGATCCTGCTGGAACCTGGTTTCGTGATCGCTGTCTATTGTATTCAATTGCCTGATGAGGGTCAAGCGCTTTGGGATTAAAAAAGCAGGCGTTTATCAAAAACGCCTGCTTTTGATTCTTAACCCGGAAATTTATGGTTACGGTGCTGACGGTGCTTTAGCTGCAGCTTGATTCAGCAGGTCCGTAATCTTCTGCATGTTTTGGATGGCTGTCAACAGTTGGTTCGGATCATCGGCTGCCAGTGCCGCATTGACCTCGGCCACACTGGTACTCGTCTGGGCCGAAATTTGCACCAACATGGCATTGAAGTCTTTCGCTTTGGACGGCACCTGCGAATCTGGACTGCCTCCCAGCACTTTGCCAGCTGCATCCCATGCGGAAAGGGCCGTGGCGACCTTATCCTTGTAATCCTGACTCTTCATATCATCTGCAGTTTTGGCGGATGATATGGTGTCCATGGCGGTCTGAAAGCTCTTGGAGTAGGTGTCCGACGCGGCAATGGCTGTATTGGCGTAATACGTCTCGGCAATGGCTGTAGCGGCAGCGGCTGTATTGGCGTAATCCGTCGCGCTTGGGCCGCAGGCCGAAAGAAGAGCGGCAACCATGGCGATGGCGATCAATAGTACGAACGAACGTTTTATAGAGGGTGACATGTGACTCTACTGCAAAAAGGTCAGCGCACCATTTTCGCTAGGCGAAAGTGGGAGAAAGTTGGCAAATAATGCCTTGGATAACCACTCTTGTCCCATAATATTACCGAAAAAGCCATCAAAGTAGGAGAGAATTATTTGCAATTTTTGAAAATTGAGTAATTGCAGTGGAGTCACAAGTAGTTTCGCAGAAGATCCTCAACTTGAGCTCCGACCACCTGCTCGTCATTCGTCTCCTTGGCAAACAAGTTCAAAATTGTTACTTGGTCTCAAGTTGAGGTGCGGAATGTGGGCTGTGATTGTTCCAAAGTTGGTAAACTCATTTTCCAACCGCCACAGGTGGGGTAATGAGAGGGCACTTCACCACCAAATATAGTGGTTCGCCGACCAAATTACCAATCTTGAAACAATCACAAGTTCCTTAACACATTGTTAAAAATCATGTATAATATAAAAAATCCGCAAGGATTTAAGACTTAATTTGCCGCCTCGGCGGCCTGACTTGCAAACGGACTATTGGAACCCGCACGAAGTGGCAGGGCGAACCTTTGCCATGCTGGCTCAAGTGATTAGAAAGTTGCCATCGCACCGATGGATGAATTTGAGAGAATGACTTCTCGGATTGAATTATCGGCCTGTATAACCTGATTCTCAGGCTTATCACCTCTCCCAACCCGCTTCTTTGTGAAAGCGGGGCCAGTTTCTATAATCCAAACTTCCCGAACTTCGTTTGCAGTCGAGGCCGTATGGCAGGCCATCGGCTGTATTTTTTTAATGGCGACGATTACTGCGATTGAACCCCAGAAGCGCGACCCCAATCGGGTGAATATTCATCTCGATGGAAGTTACGCTTTCGGGCTGACACGTATTACAGCCGCGTGGTTAAAAGTCGGGCAGGAATTGAGCGAGGATAAAATCGCCTCGCTTCAAAGAGAAGATGAGCGCGGGCGGGCCTATCAACAAGCCATGCTCTTTCTGAGCTACCGCGCCCGTTCCGAATCCGAGATACGGCAAAATCTGAACAAGCATGAATTTTCGCAGGATGTGATCGAGCAAACACTCGCACGCTTGCGCGAGAACCAGCTTGTGAACGACAAACAATTTGCCGACGCGTGGGTTGAGAACCGCAGCACTTTCCGGCCGCGCAGCCGGCGCGCACTGCAAATGGAGCTTCGTCAAAAAGGGCTTTCCGATGAAGCCGCACAATCCGCGCTGGAAGGTCTGGACGAGGAAACCCTGGCTTATGAAGCAGGCCTGAAAAAGGCGCGCCGACTCCAATCCGAAGAATGGAGCGAGTTTCGGAAAAAGCTTTCCGAGCATCTCGCCCGCCGCGGGTTTCCCTATTCCGTGATCGCAACGGTTGTATCCCGAATTTGGAAAGAGACGCACACGGAAGGACAAAATGATCATGAGGAAAATACATGAACACAATTTTTAGCATCATCATTGATGTTGTATTGCTGGCAGTAGGCGTAATAGCCGGTTATTTTTATCATCGCTATCAAAGTGACCGTGCCTTAAAAGACCGTCAGGATACGGCCGATAACATTTTGAAGGTTGCCAATACCCAGGCACGCCTGATCGAATCCCAGGCACGCGAAAGCGCCACCAAGATCGTACAGGCTTCCGAGAGCGAGATCAAGGAACGGCGCATTGAATTGAACAAGGAAGCCGACCGCATCGACAAGCGCCGCTCCGAACTCGACGGCCGCGCCGATAAGCTGGAACAGCGCGACCAAAATCTCAGCAAACGCCAAAGCCTCATCGACAAGCGCACGAACGAGGTTGAGAAGCTGTACGAGCAGGAAGTGATCAAGTTCGAACAAATTGCACAACTTTCACAGGAAGAAGCCAGGAAGCAATTGTTCGCCGCAGTTGAAAAAGAAGCGCGCGCCGACATGGCCCGCATCTATCGCCAGATCGAAGCGGAGGCGCGTGAAGAAGGTGAAAAGCGCGCCCGCAAATTGATCGCGGACGCAATCCAGCGCGTGGCCTCCGAGCATGTGGCAGAAGTCACTTCATCGGTGGTGCCGATCCCCAGCGAGGAAATGAAAGGCCGCATCGTGGGACGCAACGGGCGCAACATCAAGGCCTTCGAGCAGGCTGCCGGTGTGGACGTGATCGTGGACGACACGCCCGAAGCGGTCACCATTTCATGCTTTGATTCGGTACGGCGTGAAATCGCCCGCCGAGCACTGACCCGCCTGACCGTGGACGGCCGCATTCATCCCGCGCACATCGAGAAGATACTGGAGGAAGAAGCCAAAGCCGTTGACAAGATCATGAACGAAGCGGGCGAGCAGGCTGCGTTCGATGCGGGCATCGCAGGTCTTCATCTGGAAGTATTGCGCGTGATGGGGCGCCTGAAATTCCGCACCTCCTACGGACAAAATCAACTGGCGCACGCGGTGGAGGTCTCAAAACTCGCCGGTATCCTGGCGGCAGAGATCGGCGCCAACGTTGAATTATCCAAGCAGGGCGGATTCCTGCACGACATCGGCAAAGCCATGGACCATAACCAGGAAGGCACACATGCCAAGCTGGGCGCGGAATTCTGCCGACGATACGGCGTCAACTCGATCGTGGTCAACGCCATCGAATCGCATCACCATGAAGTGGATCAATTGACAATCGAAGCAGTCATCGCCGAAGCGGCGGACGCCATCTCAGGCGCACGCCCCGGCGCACGCCGCGAAGATCTGGAAGCCTACATCAAACGCATCCGCACGCTGGAAGAGCTTTCACAATCCTTCGAGGGTGTGCAGCAAGCGTTCGCCATCCAGGCCGGGCGTGAAGTGCGCATCATCGTCAAGCCGGAAAACATTGACGATCTTGCTTCGGCCCGATTGGCACGCGATGTCGCCAAGAAGATCGAAGAAACGATGCAATATCCAGGTCAGATCAAGGTGACGGTGATCCGAGAGACAAGAGCGACGGAGTTTGCGAAATAGGGATCAGAGAATAGTAAATAGTGAATAGTGAAAGGGCGGCTCGGTGAGGGCCGCCCTTTGCTTTTAAGCAAGCAATCGTAAAGGCAGATTGCATATTTTCCGAAAGTGGGTTCATTGATATAATCATTTGCAAAGCGTTCAGGAGCGAAATAAATGCCAAGCATTAATCTAATCCCAAACGATTACATTCTGAGAAAGAACCCCGATGTTTCATGGCGAAAATGGTTACAAATGGCCTGGAATGACATTGAATGGCCTGTGGTAATCATACTGGGATTAATATCCCTGGGGCTTGGAATTATAGGGTTTTTAGAATATCCGCTAGAGGGGGGAAAACAACTTTCATTTTGGGATTCTCTGTATGGATCCTTGCAATTGTTCTCCCTGCAAGGAAGCTTTAATCCGGGTATCACAATACCTTTTCCATTACAAATAGCGCGCTTCCTTTCTCCCATCCTGGCTGCCTACACACTCCTTCAAGCCTTTGTAGTGGTATTCAAAGAGCAGCTCGAACTTTTCCGACTTGTGCGTTTATCCAATCACTACGTCATTTGCGGGTTAGGCCAAAAGGGCTTGTTCCTGGCAAAAGATCTGCGCAAAGCCTTTCAACCCGTTGTAATCATTGAACAGAACAGCAGCAATCCCTATCTGGATGTCTGTCGCGAATTAGGGGCAATTGTAATTATTGGAGACGCCCGTGACAATAAAATTTTACTTAAAGCCGGTGTACCACAAGCCAAACATTTAATTGCAGTCTGCGGCGAAGACGCGACCAACGTTGAAGTGGCCGGTCAAGCCGAAATACTCGTTCGTGGTAATCACGGGAAATTACCGACCTGTACCATACATATCACAGACCCCTATCTGTGGACCATATTAAGAGAAAGAGAGTTTACAAAAGAGCAGACCTCATCGCTTAGAGTTGAGATGTTCAACGTTTATGATACCAGCGCCCGTATTCTTTTGCGCGAAATTTTCGGCGCAAAAACTTCGAGCCAGCCACCGCACCTTCTAATAATCGGGATGGGGAATTTAGCGGATCACCTTATANNCTATTGTCCAAGCCGCTCGAGAATGGTGCCTGCAAGACGGAATCATGGATCAGAAGCTGAGAATTACCGTTGTTGACCAGAATGTTAAGAGCAAGTTAGCTAATCTCAGAGTACGCTTTCCGCTCCTAATCAAGGCGTGTGAGTTCAATCAGCAGGAACATAATACGAATTGGCCCGATTTGCAGGAAGTAATATTTCCGATCAATACCGACAAAGATTTTCCGGTGACAAAGGCTTTTATCTGCTTCGACGATTCTACTCTCGGGCTACAAACAGGTTTTACGCTGCTCCAATTTCTTGAAGATCAAAACCAAGAGCTTATGATCAGCATGACTGAAGATTCGGGATTGGCCGCATTTCTTAGGGAAACCAATAGTCCTGAATTTAAGAACCTGACCGCCTTTGGACTCCTGGAGAGCACATGCAAGATTGGATTGCTGGACGATGGCACACATGAGGCGCTGGCTAGAATCATCCATGAAGATTATGTGGGAAGAGAAGAACAAAAAGGGCTTACAGTTGAGAATAACTCAAGTATGGTGAAGTGGGAGACTCTGCCAGAAGAGTTAAAAGAGTCCAACCGGCGCCAGGCCGATCATATCGGAGTCAAACTCACTGCTGTTGGATGTGGAATTAAACCATGGCGTGAATTTGGGAAGGAAAAATTCGAATTTAAGCCTGAACAAATCTTTAAAATGGCAAAAATGGAACATATACGCTGGTGCGAGGAAAAAATAATGGACGGCTGGAAATACGGCGCGAAACGAGACGACGCTCGAAAAATACATCCAGCCTTGGTTGATTGGAATGCTCTCCCAGATATTGAGAAAGAGAAAGAGAAAGATATTGAAACCGTTAAATTGATACCGGGGCTGCTGGCAAGAGCGGGATTTCAGATATATAGAATTGAAAAGTAAATATGAAGTCAACAGGTTGAGAAGAAATTATTGTTGTCGCTTGAGCAAAACCGGAGTTTGATATTCCAGTGCGCTTTGCAACCCGCTTTGAATTTTACCCAATTCAAATGCTTCCTCAATGTTCTTGCCTGCCCCAATGGCCTGATAAAAGCCAATGGAAAATGCTATAGCTGCATTGTCGCTAATTGCTTGGTTCATCCCAACAACATAATCAATATAGTGAGATATGGCTTCTGCCTGTTTTTCAGAATAGCAGGCGTTTAAAATCACACATTTAATTCTTTTAGAAAATTGCTTGAATAAATCTGCAAGGATATCCGGTTCGACCAGTAATGTGGAACCGTCCTCTGTTTCAAAAAACAATTGTCCCCCGGCCCCGCCGTGTCCAGAAAAATGGATGATCGAAGCATTGGTCTCCAGAAATGCTCGGGTAATATCTCTCGGACGCAGAGACAGTTCCGGTAATTCCAGTTTAAAACTATCCCTTTGTCGTGACTTTG
>PMLN01000250.1 GCA_003158885.1 Anaerolineae bacterium | reverse complement strand
AGCATGACCATCAATTCTCCCGCCGCCATCATTTGGGCCATGTATATCGCCGCCGCCGAGAATAAAGGTGTGCGTTCGGATCAATTGCGCGGCACGATTCAGAACGATATTCTCAAAGAGTTCATTGCCCAAAAGGAATATATTTTCCCGCCTTTGCCTTCGATGCGGCTGGTGGTGGATACGATGGAGTTCGGTGCGCAAAAGGTCCCGCAGTGGAATACGATTTCGATCAGCGGCTATCACATCCGTGAGGCCGGTTCGACCGCTGCGCAGGAACTGGCCTTCACCCTGGCCGATGGCATGGAATATGTCCGCTGGGGGATCGAACGCGGCATGGATGTGGATGACTTTGCGCCGCGCCTTTCGTTTTTCTTCAATGCCCATAACGATTTCTTTGAAGAGATCGCCAAATACCGTGCTGCCCGCCGCATTTGGGCTCGTGAAATGAAAGAGACGTTCAAGGCCAGGAATCCGCGCTCGTGGTTACTGCGCTTCCACACTCAGACTGCAGGCGTTTCGCTGACTGCCCAGCAGCCGGAAAATAACGTGGTGCGTGTGGCCATACAGGCTCTGGCCGCCGTCCTCGGCGGCACCCAGAGTTTGCATACCAATTCGCTCGACGAAGCGCTGGCGCTTCCCTCCGAACATGCGGTGACGATTGCCTTGCGTACCCAGCAGATCATCGCTGAGGAATCGGGGGTCGCGAATACCATTGACCCGCTCGGGGGTAGTTTCTTCGTGGAGGCCCAGACCGACCGGATCGAAGCGCAGGCGCGTCACTATTTCCAGCGCATCGAAGAGTTGGGCGGGGTNNAATGCGTATAACGAAGAGAAACCGCTTAAGGTTTCGATCCTTGAGATGGACCCGAACGGTTATAAGCGTCAAATGGACCGCCTGGCCGAACTTCGTAAAATGCGTGATAACGGACGCCTCGGTCAGGCAATGGACAAACTCCGTATTGCGTTGCATGGCGCCGAAAACACCATGCCCTATTTAATGGAATGTGTCCACGCCTACGCCACGCTGGGCGAGATTATCCAGGTAATGAAGGAAGTATTTGGAATCTACGAAGAGCCGACGATGATTTAAAGTGTCACGAGTCACGTGTCATGTGCCGATACACATGACACGTTTTATTTTGGAGGAGGATAATATGCCTTTGATCAGGCGTTTTGAAGATATTCAAGGTTGGCAGGAGGCACGGAAATTAGTAAAAACAATTTACGTGCTTACGAATTCCGGCGGTTTTGCAAAAGACTTTGGCTTATGTAACCAGATTCAGCGCGCTGCCGTTTCGACAATGACGAACATTGCCGAAGGCTTCGATTGTGAATCAAAAATAGAATTTGCCCGCTTCTTGGGGATCGCGCGGCGTTCGGCTGTAGAGGTTCAATCGTTGCTTTATGCAGCACTCGATATAGGCTATATCACCGAATCCAAATTCAATGATCATTACGATCAAGCCCAAAAAGCCAAGGCTTTGATCGGCGGGCTTAAACGTTCCCTGATCAAACCATCATGACACGTGATACTTGATACTTGATACCTGGCACTTACCTCGCCAGCACCTTCGTCATCTCATAATACTCAAGATTTGCCTGCCGCTTGTGGCTGACCACATCTTCAAGCAGAACATATTCGATTCCGCGGCTCCTAAGTCCGGTCATGACGCCGCTTTTGCCTTCCAGCAGAGCCTCGACCGCTTTCACGCCCATGCGGGAAGCCAATAGACGGTCATATGCCGTGGGCGAACCGCCGCGTTGGATGTGTCCAAGAATGGTGACGCGCGTAGTGAAGCCGACATCCATCGCGTCCAGCGCAGCCGCCAGTTCGGTTGTGTTGTGTCCCGAGCCTTCTGCGTTGATGATGATGGCATGGGTCTTGCCGCGCGTATAAGCATCCGTGATAACCTTCCCCACCTCTTCCACGGTCACAGGGACTTCGGGGATCAATACGATCTCCGCCCCGCAAACAATGCCGGCCATCGCCGCCAGGTAACCGCAATTGCGTCCCATCGTTTCGATCAGGAACGCGCGGCGGTGCGAGGAGGCCGTGTCGCGCAATTTATCCACGGCATCCATGATAGTGTTCATAGCCGTATCCGTGCCGATGGATATATTCGTGCCCCATACATCGTTATCAATGCTCCCGGGCAGGCCCACTACTTTGACGTCCTGCTGGTGCAGCGCATAGGCACCTTTCAGTGAACCTTCGCCTCCGATCACAACCAGCGCATCCATTCCGGCCTCGTTCATGCGCCGGATGGCTTCCCGTTGTCCCTTCGCTTCCATAAAGCGCGGACTGCGGCTGGTTTGCAAAATCGTCCCTCCGCGCTGCAGGATGCCGCTCACGTCGCGCGCGCCGAGACGGCGAAACTCGCCATTGAGCAGTCCTTCATAGCCGTCCACAACCCCCAATACATCCGCATTATGCGTATTGGCGGTGCGTACCACAGCGCGTATGGCTGCGTTCATGCCGGGCGCATCCCCGCCCGAAGTCAATACCCCAATCGTAAAAGGTTTATTCATTTCCAATTTGTTCATCTCTCTTGATTTGAAAAA
>PMLN01000396.1 GCA_003158885.1 Anaerolineae bacterium | reverse complement strand
CAAAAGCCAGCAAAAAAACAGCAATGTTCTGTAAAAGACGGAAGGCAATAAAACCGAAACCGATTGGATCCGTAACCCGCAGAAACCGGAATAGATCCACAAACCCTTCCGCTACGATTTCCGAAAATACGCGATATTGCCAGGGATTGGGGGCATGTCCCGTCAGAACATCGTTATGTCTCTGGAGCTGCACGCTATACAGATAATTCATCCCGCCGCGCAGGCTATCCACCTGAAGCTTGACAGTCACGACNNAAGCGCGAATCCATGGCTCGTTCAAGCCATTTGAATGAACGAATTTTTTCGCCAAGCAGGGTTAACACCAGGAATAAAACCCAGACTGACAAGATATAAAATGCAAGGAACAAAATTATGTTGACCGCTGGAGGAGTTGAAAACCTTCTGACCAAAACAATTCGTTCGGCGGAATTCGCAGATAGCTCATAGGTAGTCCGAGACTGATCCCAATAAACGGTCAGAGTTCCTATGGCGGCCGGAGCTTGGATGTTCAAGGTCACCCACTCAGGAGCGGCGCCCGTCCAGCGCAAGGAGGCGGATGAACCGGCGTTCAAGCCGAACCTGTCCTTGGTTAATTGCCACGTGCCCGCCGGGATAAACGATCCGGCATCCAACGGATTTCCGTTAAGGTTCAGGCGAACATCTGACTTTGAAAAAACCAGCGCCTGGGATTTGGAATTCACATCAAACTGAACAGCCACATCCGTCCAGGGCTGTAATAAAGGGCTGGCCGGATAGGCGGTCACGGTATAAAGGAGCGGAAGAAATAAAAAAGGAAGAAGAAGGCAGAGTCCGATGGTATAAGGTTTTCCAACAAATGCGGTCACCGGTCTTTCCTTTAGGAAAGACCGGGTAAAGAGAAAATTCGCAGAAGCAAGGGCAGCCAGCAAAACAAATCCGATCACCAATCGGCCTTTGCTGATGACCGGCGTTTGGAGAAAGAGAACATAAACAATGTACGATACGCTTAACCCCGCCAAAATGCTGGAGGCGAGGGAGACTCTAAGCGAACTGTTGTTTCCAGCAGGTGTCGAATTATTCATAAGAATTTAGAGGCAAGCCATAAATTATTTCAAAGACATGTTGATACGTCCAACTCGTGGGCAGAATGCCAAGAAGCATTTACCTGTTGAAAGGCTGATCAGCGAAATATAAGGCATTCAACAATTCGCTTTTCAATTGAGAGGCAGTTAAAACATCCTTCTTGTATAAATTGTGCATCTCCTCAAGATCATTACCCAGATCATAAAGTTCAAAAATCTTGTTGTAATTTTGGTAGCCTTTGTAATAAATCAATTTCAAATTATCTTTAATCATGGAAATGGATACTTCTGTCAATGGTTTAAACGCAGAATTGTCTTTGGCCTCGATCGTGAAAATACTTCGGGAACCATCTGGCTGGCCGCCAAAGCCCGGCAGCAACCTGCCTTCCGCCCACCTTGGAATTGGCTGACCGACAATATTCAATAATGTCGGCAGGAGATCCACGGAACTGGTCGGAGTAAGAATATCCTGCCGCGTCATCCCACCGGGAGAGGAAATGAGCAAGGGTATATGAATAATCGGATCATATACCAAAGGAGTCGCATGATATTCCTCGCCCCGCTCAAACAACTGACCATGGTCGGATGTCACGATGAAATAGGCATTCTCCAAAGCCCCGGCAGATTCCAGTTTGTCGAGTAATTTTCCAAACTCATTATCCACTTCGGCAATATAGGAATCATATCGGTCATAAAGTTGAATATATTCCTGACTGGTGGTGGTATATATCGACAAGGGATGTTGCGGTTTTTTCAGGATCTTTATCTCGGGGAAAATACCGATGAATTCTTTACGGGGATTCATAGGTTCATGAGGCGCCCATAGATGAAAATACCCAAAAACCGGTTCATTCCGCGCCGACAGTTGTTCGATCAAATCCGAAACACCGGCCAGAACCGTTGGAATATCAAAATCATACCAACCATTAAATGGCAAACCGAACGGATATTCGACGGATTTTGTTCCTAGTGTTTTTCGAGCAGATCTAAGGAAATTATCAATATAACCTATTGATGTTGATCCACTCCATTTGTAGGGTTTTATCCCACCAAAGGGTAGAAATTGATCAAAGGCATAAAATGTCATTATAGAATCAGGGGAGGTTGCCTTCCCCAGGAAAAGGTTCGCAGATGTGTCAATATCCTTAAAGGCGGATGGCGGGAAGTGGTAATCAATATCTGCGTTGAATTGCCTGAGCAACAAGTCGGCCCATAAGTTTTGGGAATACGCCACCCGATAATACTCATTTCCGATCAGGGAAAAGAGATTCCTTCCGGCCAAATCACGCTGGATCAACCCGCCCAAATTGATGGCGCGGCTCGACCACGGATACATTCCCGACAATATCGAGGAAGTGCCCGGCGTTGTGAAATTGCCACCCGAGTAATGCGAATGATAGACAGCGGCGCGCCGGGCAAATCTTTCCAGATTAGGGGTGGTCCGACGGGAATATCCATAGAGCGAGAGATGCCGAGCCGACATCGCATCAAAGAGCAGGATGAAGATATTTGGCTTATTGTTTTTATGATTTGAAAGGGGTCTACCCGCCGGTTGAGCGCCAGATAAAAGCGTACCTGCAGAGAAAGTCGCCCATTTCAGCAAATCACGTCTGGTCATCTTGAACATATGCTATTGTTCCCTATATATTTCTAAAGATTACATTCAACAAAGACAGAATCGTCAAAGGGATGTAGATATACAGGAAGATGGTCATATTACTTGAAAGCCACTCAACCGCTGATATGACAAAGCGAATTTTTGCAGCCAAAAAGGAAAGGAGAAATGCAACTGCCAGGATAGCCAGCGACCACAGGATATAGGAAAGCAGGGAGGGCGTGCCATTTTTAGCATAACCGTTCATGTAAACAATGATCGCTCCCAGCAGGCAAACTGCCATCACCGTACCGCGCACCGCAAAAGTATTCCTTAGAAACCGGGCGGGCAATATCACGCATGACACCAACAATAAAAAAATAAAACCCAGGCTTTCAAGACAATCACTGAGCATGGCATATGAGAATATCGCAAGGATTTCGGTCACATTCAAGAATCTCAGCCAGTAGGGCAAAAAACGAATGAATGCATAGATCGTCCAAGTGTAAACCATAAATACGATCACCGCATACACAGGCAGCAGACTCTGAAATTTGGGCAGGCGATTATTCAAGAAGCGCCAAATCATTTACAAATCCCTTCCGCTGACGAGTATCTTATCTTTATACATTATATGCATATCGCACAAAGCCAAGCAACCTGAGCATGACCTGCCAGACTATTGCGGTTGTGGATACATTAAAGAACAACCGGTCCAGCGCGAAAAGAATCGGTGCTTTTACCGGGATGCGGAGAGGATGAGGCTTAGGCATCAATTCGTCCTCCGACCAGAACAATATCATATCGCGCCATGGCGAATCAAGTCTTACTGCCCGCCCTGACAAGACAATTGAAGGATGGAGGGAACTAGAATAGAGGCTAATTGTTTTTCACCATCTGGAGTAAGATGAAAAGGCGTATCGGTAAACTCATCCGGCGGGATGCTGTTCCAGGCGTCGATGTACGGCTGACCGCGGGATTGTGCCCAATCGGACAGGAACTTCCGATATTCGTCATACGGCCTACGCGGATAATAGGCATTGTAATATTGCTGGCTGTTCTTTCCAGAGGCGATGAAAATAGGCTCGTTGAGGATCAGGATGGGTGCGGGCCGCGCAAGATCATCCCCCGCATTCAGCACATCGAACATCAACTGGCCGGCTGTAATGGTCGAGGCATGAAGCATATTGAAGTCCTTGGGATTCACATCGTTTCCAACCACCACCTGGCGTGTCGTGGCTAGCGTGCCATCGATGCCGGTCGCCATCCAGGTCAGCCCGTTTTCCTGCAAGATGAACAATTTCCGTAGATTTACCCGGGCAGCCCAAAGAGTTCGGTTCCAGACGGTCCCCGGCTTGAGCGAATCGGTTGGGATATTGATCTTGTAACGAGTGATCAACGCCAGGACCTCATCCGAGTGGGATGGCAAAAGCAGGTCGGCATTTTGATTGCTGTAAGACAGGGAGCGTAAGGTAACGCCCCAGACGATCAAGTCAGGCTTATATTGCACCCCCCGGTTCAGGAACAGGAGGTCCTTCATGACATACAAGGAAGGCATAGCCAGGTTATAAGCGACGATCCGCTGGTTGCGGCAAGTTCTTAAATCGAGCCGGTTGACCTGCTCGGTCAGGGTATCGGAGGCTGCGATCCCATCACCCCAAAACGAAGAATCGCCCAGGAAGAGGACGCGAAACTCATCCGCCGGCTTCTCCCCTGCCGCCAGGATGTGTGAAGAGAACATGGCATCCATATCCTCGTATAAATTTACCGAATACGCAATTTGCTTCTGGATCCAGGGAAACCTCAAGCGCCCCGGCAGGATGTGGTTGTAGACCTCATGGTTGGAAAGCCATGGATATAAAGGGGCTAAAACAATATTCAAAACGCAAAACAAGA
>PMLN01000083.1:26009-26998 GCA_003158885.1 Anaerolineae bacterium | reverse complement strand
ACTTTGAGCTTGTTTCAACTCGGCTTGCGCTGGTTAAAACGTGTTCTTGCTACGGGTCTCTTATTCTTGCCAGATTTCAAAGCCGTCTTATCCAACCTCAAGTTGCCCCCCGTCGTTATCCCTGTTTCTCAAAAACCCAATGTGTAAGGTAATCAGACTTTGCATATAATGATATTGACCTGTTGATATGCCGATTGTAGAATATATTCTCTAAATTTGATAGGATAAGGTAAAAATGCCGGGCGGTTCGCAAACAAACAAAAAATCGCACTTGCCAGGGAATTCCTTGATGTTTGAAAAAGTTATTCCTGCTCTTTTGATTCTGATGGGGATTCTTACAATTGCCCTGATTTTGTTTGCCGCGGGTGTACTGTTGGGCATTGTTCATTTTTAACTGGAGAAGACATGTCCATTAATCAAATCCTCCCTTTTATCTCGACCGCGATCATGCTTGGATTCACTGTCTATGTTCTACAGCGTTATATGGTACGCCGCGCTCCGCATTTTCTGTTTTGGGGAATTGGACTGGCTATGTTCGGCGCGGGCAGTTTCGCGGAAGCCTATCTTTCGCTTTCATGGAATCGCTGGGTGTTCTTTGTATGGTATCTGTTCGGCGCTGCTCTCAATGCTGCCTGGATCGGACATGGAACTCTATACCTGCTTGTCCGTAAAACGTGGGTGTATGTTGTAACGGTTATCCTCGTTGTGGGTAGTCTCTTCGCCGGTTATTTGATGTTGCAGGTTATGCCGAAACTTGACGAAACGGTGTTCACAACTTCCAAGCCGGTTAGCGAACAATATGGAACAAAGGCCCTTGCGGCGGGAGAGACGGCCCCGGCAGGTGCGCAGACGGCTGTTATTACCGATAACGGCAGGCAGGTTACTGTTATAAAAGGTTTATTGCCTCTTGGTTCCCCCGTGCGTTTGACCACGCCGTTCTTTAATATTTATGGCCTGCTTACTTTGGTTGGAGGAGCAATCTGGTCTGC